>JASLFJ010000099.1 GCA_030150665.1 Enterococcaceae bacterium | reverse complement strand
AAAAAATCAGCCTTAAGGATGATGTTTATTTCATAAAAGATATGTCATAATAAATATATCAAAAGGAGTGATAATTATGAATAAAAAAGATCGTATTTTAGAACTTGTAGATAAAAAAATATTAACGTTAGATGAGGCTTTAATCTTATTAGAGCAATTAGAGCCTAATACATTGAAAGCAAATAAGCCGATTAATAAAAAAAATCAAATAGAAGATAGTGATAAGGAAGATGATGCAAAAGAGGTAGAGATTGAGGAGTTAATGAATATTCAAGACACATTATCTGAACTTGCTTATTTTGAAGAAGCTTATCCAGAAGATATTAGAAATAATGATCCAGAATATATAGCACTTAAAGAAAAATTAGAACAGTATCAAGAAAATAAAATGAGTAATGAGACATCAGAGCAAGAGAGCAATCAAGAAGATATGTTTGAAGGTCCAGAATATCAATCTGTAAAAGAAAAAGTTTTAGATGCTACGGAAACTTTGAGTTCTTTTGTGAAAGAGACGGTTTCTGATGTAGTTGATACGGTCCAAAAAAATGTAGAATGGAAAGATTTTAACTTGAAGTTACCAGGGTTAATCTCTCATAAGTTTGAATATATTTTAGAAAAAGAAAATATAGAAGCGGCATTAATAGATATTAAAGTTGCTTATGGATCTGTTACGTTACATGCATGGGATCGTTCAGATATTAAGATGATGTGCTCAGGTAAAATCTACGGAAAGTTATCTCATAAAACAGCAGTAGAAGACTTTTTATCTCAAACAACTATTGATATAAGAGATGAACAATTAAGTATTCAAATTCCAAGTAAACGTATGAAAGTAGATACTGTACTTTATGTTCCAAAGCATCTTTATCATCATTTGTCACTGAATGTGTTAAATGGTTCAATTACTGTTAATCAATTAGAGTGTGTTGATAGTTACATTAAAAATACACATGGATCTATTCATTTATTACATATGAATGCGGAATTGTTAGAAATTTCCGGAGTCAATAGTAATGTTAATATTGAATATAGTCATATTAAAGATTTTATTGGGGATACAGTGAATGGTGATTTTACATTGAAAAGTAATTTTTCTTCAGTTAATATTTCTAGTTTAAATGGAGATGTTCGTTATACTAATGAAGGATTAGATTTAAAAGTAGGACATATTCAATTAGTTAATGGAACGATTAAAGTATCTGTTGCTGAGCAATTAGGATTAGAATGTCAAGCACAAGCAAAAGTAGGTACAATTAAAACTAGATTAATTGATTATGAAGTGATTCAAGAAAAAGTAGGAAAAGTAGGACATCAATTACTATTTCGAAAATTAGGAACAACAGAATGGTTTAGTACATTGAATTTAGTAACACAAAGTGGTAATATTTTATTTAAAAGTTATTGATTTTGAAAAAATAGGGTTAAAAGGAGGTCAATGAGCATGCAAAAAAGATGGGTAAAATCAAACCATAAAGTTATTGCGGGTGTTTTAGGAGGAATTGCTGAGACTTATGGATGGGATCCTACTATTTTACGGTTAATCTATATTTGTTTAACACTATTTACGGCGGCTTTTCCAGGATTTCTTTTATATATTATTTTGGCAATTGTGATGCCTTCTCAAAAAAAAGTAAATAAAGAGAGAATGCAGCAAGCAAAAGTATATCAACAAAGTCATTATGATGAAACATGGAGTGACTTTTAATGAGATATTTACAACGCATTATTATTAATAGTGTTGTATTTATTTCTTGTGCTGTATTATTTCCAAGAAATGTGTACATCGCCAATATTTGGATTGCTATTTTAGCGAGTATTTTATTATCGATTTTAAATGTGACGGTACGTCCCATTTTATTGTTTCTTTCCTTTCCAATTACCTTTATTACATTTGGTCTATTTACATTTGTAGTAAATGCAGCTATGTTAAAAATGACAGAAGCACTTATTGGCTCAACCTATTTTTATATTTCTAGTTTTCCTTTTGCAATTTTTGTTGCTATCATTTTAACTTTAGTGCAAACTATTTTTATGCAACAACAATTAGAGCGTTATCGATAATTAAAGTAAGGTCTTTAAGATATATATCTTAAAGACCTTTTTATACTATATAATGAATGATGGAGGATATATATGATGAATGGTTCTACACGTCTAGCAGGATTGCTTGCACATCCAGCAAAACACAGTTTATCTCCTTGGATTCATAATCAATCATTTCAAAAGCGAAATATAAATGCTGTTTATTTAGCTTTTTCTATTGATTTAAATCAACAAAAAGAAGTGCTGACTTTTATGAAAGATGCAAATTGGTTAGGGGCTAATTTATCAATGCCAAATAAACAAGTAGGTGCTACTTTAGTTGATGTATTGGGTGATGATATTTCAAGTTTAACAAAATCCATTAACACTATTGTTGTCAAAGATCAACATTTAATAGGGTATAATACGGATGGTGTGGGATTTTATTTAAGTATTCCTGAAAATTATCGTAAGCATCTTGCAAAAGTAACTATATTAGGATTAGGAGGAGCTGCATTAAGTATTATTGCGTATTTAGCATCTCAGGGCATTCAAAAAGTATATATTTTTAATAGAACATGTCCTGTTGATAAAGCTAGAGAAACGATTTTACAAATGATTGAGCAAAAATATGCAGTTGAAATTCAATTATATTCATTGTATGATACAATTCAATTACAATCATGTATTTATGATAGTGAATTAGTCGTACAAGCGACACAAATAGGTATGGATGGTATTAGTAATCCAATCCATTCAGATATATGTTTTTCTCATGATCAATTGGTTATGGATTTAATTTATCATCCTTGGCAAACGCCATTTTTAAAACAAGCGGAACAATCAGCAAAATATTGTAAAAATGGTTTTGACATGTTATTATACCAAGCCGCAGCAGCATTTGAATTATGGACTCATCAAACAATGCCTGTTGCATATTTAAAAGAGAGGTATATACAAGATTATTTGAGGAAGGATTTATAATAGTATGATTTTAGAATATAATCAAAAGTTATCTAAAACATTATCTCAGCAGGTTGTTGATTGGTTTTTTGACAGAAATTATACAGCTTATCAAACAGCAGTAGATCAAAAAACCGTATTTGTGATTCCAGATGTAATACAATCCTTACCAGAACTTCCGTTAAATGCAATGGTATCACGATGTATTTTAACGCATCCAGAATATGCATTAGTCAGTCGTAAGTATCAATCAGAAGATCATGAAATTAGAATAGGTGATTTAGTTATTGGTGGGAGCCAGGAAGCTGTTAAAATCATCGGTCCTTGTTCTGTAGAATCTCGATTACAAATTTTTGAAAGTGCGTCCATCGTCGCTAGTAACGGTGGACATATATTGCGTGGCGGTGTATTTAAACCACGTACATCTCCGTATAGTTTTCAAGGATTAGGGATTGAAGGCTTGAAATTATTAAAAGAAGCAGCAGATACTTATCAATTAAAGACAGCCACAGAAGTAATGAATGAAAGTGATGTATCTGTTGTAGCAGAGTATTGTGATATACTTCAAATTGGTACACGGAATATGCAAAATTTTGGACTACTTGAAGCGGTTGGAAAAACTCAAAAACCTGTTATATTAAAACGAGGTTTTTCAGCAACAATTCAAGAGTGGCTTAATGCTGCTGAATATATTGCAAAACAAGGAAATAGGAACATTATTTTAATGGAACGAGGTATTAGAACCTTTGAAAAAGCAACCCGAAATACGTTAGATCTTTCTGTGATTCCTTTGTTAAAGCAGTTAACTTATTTACCAGTGTGTTTTGATCCTAGTCATGGTACAGGGATAAGAGAGCTTGTAGGTCCTATGACTCTTGCAGGACTGAGTGCAGGGGCTGATGGGGTAATGATTGAAATGCATCCTCATCCAGATGAGGCATTATCTGATGGGATGCAGTCATTAACCCCCACACAGTGGAAACAGTTAAATCAACACATAGATCAGCTTCAAAGAGTATTAACTAATATTTATGATGATAGTAAAGGATGATACAGATGGCTGAAGAGAAAAAAGTGATTAAATTAAAAGGAGCAGATATATGTTATCCGGTCTGTGTGACTCATCATTTTAACCATCTTGTCCCTTTTTTATCTGCATTATCGGTTCAAGATGTAAAAATAATGATCATTACAGATACGACTGTCGGTACATTATATGCTCAAGAATTAGTTGATTTACTTTCTTCATGTTATGAGATTGATTTAGAAATTTTACCAGATGGAGAGCAGATAAAACAATTAGATACAGCAACTAGGCTCTATCAACGCTTATCAGAACAAGGTTATGATCGATCAGATGTATTACTTGCTTTTGGTGGAGGTGTAATTGGAGATATTGTCGGTTTTGTAGCAAGTACTTATTTAAGAGGCATCCGTTACGTTCATGTGCCGACTTCTCTTGTTGCACAAGTAGATAGTAGTATTGGTGGAAAGACAGGAGTAAATACATCTTTTGGTAAAAACTTAGTTGGCAGTTTTTATCAGCCTATTGGTATTTATACAAATATTAGTGTACTTAATACATTATCCCCACGTTTTTTCTCTGAAGGGATGGCAGAAGTTATTAAAACAGCTGCAATTGGTAGTGAAACACTATGGGAGCAATTAAGATCTCTTCAAGATCGTAATGCGTTTATACCTCAGGCGAATACTATTATTAGTTCATGTATCGATATTAAAGGACGTATTGTGATGGAAGATCGTTATGATCAAGGAATACGGCTTCTTTTAAATTTTGGACATACATTAGGTCATGCGATTGAAACAGTTGCAGGCTATGGGAAACTAGCTCATGGTGAAGCAGTAGCGATTGGTATGTATTATATGAGTCTGTTTGGCCAACAACAAGGATGGGTGGAAGCATCCTTTATTGATCAATTGGTTGAATTATTAAAGAAATTTGATCTTCCTATAGTATGGCCTCATGACTTATCTAAAGAAAAAGTTATTCAAGCAATGCGTTATGATAAAAAAAGGCTTGATGAAAGTATTCGGTGTATTTTTGTTGCTACTCCTGGACAAGGTAAGATTAGATCAGTTTCACTAGATACATTGGCAGATTATTTACAAACAATTTAGGAGGAAATATATGCGTTATTTAACATCAGGAGAGTCTCATGGCAGGCAGTTAACCGCTATTATTGAAGGACTTCCTGCCGGTATGTTCATTGATATGGATCAACTCAATCAAGAACTTAAAGAACGACAACAAGGTTATGGTCGTGGTGGACGAATGAAAATTGAACATGACCGTGTTCAGATTGTCTCTGGGCTAAGACATGGCTATACAATAGGATCTCCTTTAACGTTAGTGATTGAAAATAAGGATTGGAAACATTGGCAGACGGTAATGCATCCTTATGATGATATTGATGAGGCACATAAATTATTACGACGTGTGACACATCCAAGACCAGGGCATGCCGATCTTGTTGGTGGTATGAAGTATCAGCATGAAGATTTACGAAATGTATTAGAGCGCTCTTCGGCAAGAGAAACGGCAATGCGTGTAGCTATTGGAGGTATTGCTAAGCAGTTATTACATCATCTTGATATTTATCTTGTTGGCTATGTTACACAAATTGGGAAAATCAAAGTGCCGAAGCAGCCATATCAAACAGTTTTTGAAATTGAAGAGCAAATTAGACATTCTTCTGTACGGTGTTATGATCTAGAAACAACAAAAAATATAGAGCAATATATTGATCAAGTAAAAGCATCAGGAGATACAGTAGGTGGAGTGATTGAGACTCTTGTAACAGGCATGCCTCCAGGAGTTGGTAGTTATGTGCATTGGGATTTAAAATTAGATGGCAGACTTGCTCAAGCTGTGATGAGTATTCCCGCAGTCAAAGGCGTTTCTTTTGGAGATGGCCAGGCGTTATCTGAGCAATTAGGAAGTCAAGTTATGGATGAGATTTATTGGCAAGAACATGAAGGTTTTTATAGAAAAACAAATCATCTAGGAGGCATTGAAGGTGGGATGAGTACTGGAAATCCAATTGTAATTCAAGCCATCAAAAAGCCTATTCCAACATTATACAAACCTTTAAATAGTGTTGATATTCATACAAAAGAGCCTGTAAAAGCAACGGTGGAACGTTCTGATACATGTGCTGTTCCAGCTGCTTCGAAAATTATGGAATCTCTTGTTGCTACGGTTTTAGCTCAAACTTTATTAGAACAATTTCCTGCTGATCGTTTTGATCATTTTATAAGGGAAGTCAGTGATTACCGGACTTATTTATCAGATTTTTGAGTAAAGGGTGTAACGAGATGAAACGACTCGCTTATGATGAGGTGACTTTAAAGGGAGCACTACATGTTCCAGGTGATAAATCAATGACACACCGAAGTTTAATGTTAGCTGCTTTAGCTAAGGGAGATTCTTATATTAAAGATCCTTTGATGAGTAGAGATATTTTATCAACGGTACGATTGTGTGAAAATTTAGGGGTGTGTATTGATCGCAGCGATCCTTATATTTGGCATGTACATAGTTTAGGAAGAGATCATTTTCAACTGAAACAATCAACACTGAATTTAGAAAATTCAGGGACAACAATGCGTCTAGGTATGGGATTATTAGCAGGTGTAGATGACCAGATTCTGTTATCAGGAGATCATTCTTTAAATCAGCGACCCATGAAACGTGTTATGGATCCTTTAACACGTATGGGAATGAGTTTTCAAACAAAAGAACATCAGAATAGGCCTCCTATTTCTGTTCAAGGAACAAAAAATTTACAAGCTATTCAGTACCGACTTCCAATTGCCAGTGCTCAAGTAAAATCAGCTATCATGTTAGCTGCACTTCAAGCGGAAGGGACTTCAATTATTCAAGAGCCCATGTTAACAAGACAACATACAGAAGAGATGCTGCCTAAATTTGGGGGTACCATTTTTATGAAGGGAAATGATATATGTATTCCAGGAAAACAGCAGCTTGTATCTTCAGAAATCACTATTCCTGGTGATTTTTCTTCAGCTGCTTTTTGGATTGTAGCTGCATTACTTGTTCCTAACAGTTCGATTCGAATAAAAAATATTGGCCTTTCTCCAGCACGGATTGGATTATTAGAAGCGATTCAACATATGGGAGCAACATATGAAATTGACTGGATCGATCAAAAACAATATATAGGAACACTATCTATAAATCATCAATCATTACATGGCACAAAGATTTCAGGAGATTTAATTCCTAGATTAATTGATGAATTGCCATTAATTGCACTACTTGCAACACAAGCTGAAGGAGTCACAGAAGTTAGAGATGCTAAGGAATTAAGAGTGAAAGAGACCGATCGTATTCATATGGTTACTAAAATGTTGAAGCGTTTAGGTGCTGATATTATAGAGTATGAAGATGGATTTCAAGTGATAGGACCTACACCATTAAAAGGAGCTTGTGTTGATAGCTGTGGTGATCATCGTATTGGAATGATGTTAAGCATTGCTAGTTTAATTTTAAAGCAAGGACATATTGATTTACAGGGTGCAGAAGCTATTGATGTCTCTTATCCAACTTTTTTTGATGATTTAAAAAAATTAATAATAGCTTAAGGTGTGTGTTATGGAATCTATTTATTTAGTAGGATTTATGGGAGCTGGAAAATCAACAATAGGTGCTCATTTAGCACATCATTATGGACTTAAGTTTATAGATTTAGATCAAGAGATTCAAAAGCGTACCCAACAAAGTATTACTCATATATTTGAAACAGAAGGAGAAGCATATTTTCGAAATTTGGAGTATCACACATTGATATCACTACCTAAAACATCACATGTAATAGCTTTAGGTGGTGGTAGTATTGAACATCAGCAGATTAGAACATTTCTCATACATAAGCCCTATGTCATTTATTTATCAGCTTCTTTTGCATGTTTATACCAAAGAATCATGGCTCAAAATAGTAATCACAGACCTTTAGTTCAATCAAATAATAAGCATCAATTGTATCAAAAGTATAAGGATCGTCTTTTTTATTATGAAACAGTCGCTAATATGATTTATAAGCAATCATGCTTAGAGACACCAGAAGAAGTGTGTCAACAAATTATTAAAAAAATAGAACTTTCTTAATAATTTTCATATCGCTTTTATTTTCATGGACATAAAATTGTGCTATAGTTGTATTATCGTATAAAAGTGAGGTATGTGATTCATGAAAATAGCTGTTGTTACTGATAGTACTGCAGTATTACCCAGTACTATCTTAGAACATCCAGATCTATATGTTATACCAATACCAGTAATTATTGATGATGTCGTTTATAATGAAGGATCAGATATATCGGCTAATGAATTTTATACATCAATCGCTGCTGCAAAATCTTTTCCTAAAACATCACAGCCAGCTGTAGGTGAAGTCTTAGAGCTTTATCAACAATTAGCTCATCAAGGATATGATAGTGTGATTAGTATTCATTTATCTAGTGGTATTTCTGGATTTGTAACGAATTTACAAGCATTATCAGAGACGATTTCAGAGATTGATATTTATCCTTTTGATTCAAAAATTACTAGTATGCCCATGGGATATATGGTATCTGTCGCATTAGAGATGTGTGATGAAGGCTATATAGCCCAAGATATTTTATCAGAACTTGATTATATTAGATCCTATATGGGAGCTTATATGATTGTTGATGATTTAAATCATCTAGTACGTGGTGGTAGATTAACCAATGGTGCTGCTGTGCTCGGAAGTTTATTAAAGATTAAACCGGTTTTGACGTTTAAAGATGGAGATATTATTGTTTTTGAAAAAATTAGATCTTCCAAAAAAGCATTTAAGCGTGTTGAAAGTTTATTAGGAGATGTACTTACGAGTGCAGAAACGCCTATGAAAATTTTTGTGATTCATGCGGATAATTTAGTGACTGCAGAACAGGAATATCAACAATTAACAGAGCTGTATCCAGAGACAGATATTTCGATTGGAGAATTTGGACCTGTCATCGGTACACATTTAGGTAGAGGTGCTATTGGTTTTGGATGGGCACCATTGAGACATCAAAGTATTAAATAAACAAAGCTACATAACAAATTTGTTATGTAGCTTTGTTTATTTCCGAACATTCGTTTTTTTCTTAGTAAAAAATAGCTATAAATCATTGTTTTTTACTGTATTATATTATACGCTATGAAACGGACTTAAGAAAAAGGAGTGTAAGGATATGAAAATATTTGATTATGAAGATATTCAATTAATACCTAATAAATGTATTGTGAAAAGTCGTTCTGAATGTGACACCTCGGTGACATTAGGCAAGCACACTTTTAAAATACCTGTTGTACCAGCAAATATGCAAACCATTATCGATGAACGGATTGCTGAATATTTAGCGAAAAATGGATACTTTTATATTATGCATCGTTTTGAAACTCGTTTATCTCATCGTATTGCTTTTGTGAAAAAGATGCAAGATCAAGGACTCATCGCGTCTATTAGTGTGGGTGTTAAAGAAGAAGAGTATGAATTTATTCGCGCATTAGTGAAAGAATCGCTGGTGCCAGAATATATTACCATTGATGTTGCTCATGGTCATTCTGATTCGGTGATTGAGATGATTCAATTTATCAAAACACAGCTACCAGAAACTTTTGTTATTGCTGGAAATATTGGAACACCTGAAGCAGTTAGAGAATTAGAAAATGCTGGAGCTGATGCGACTAAAGTAGGCATTGGACCGGGTAAAGTATGTATTACTAAAATTAAAACAGGATTTGGTACAGGAGGTTGGCAACTCGCTGCTTTAAGATGGTGTTCACAAGCAGCTAGAAAACCTCTGATTGCTGATGGAGGCATACGTACTTTTGGAGATATTGCAAAATCGGTAAGATTTGGAGCAAGTATGGTCATGATTGGCTCTTTATTTGCAGGACATGAAGAGTCTCCTGGTGAAATGAAAGAAGAAGAGGGTATTTATTATAAAGAATACTTTGGTAGTGCATCTGAATTTCAAAAAGGAGAACGAAAAAATGTAGAAGGGAAAAAGATTTGGATTCCAATGCGAGGTAAATTAGCTGATACATTACAAGAAATGCAACAGGATTTACAATCTTCTATTTCTTATGCAGGAGGTAAGGATTTAGAAGCAATTCGTAAAGTAGATTATGTTATTGTAAAAAATTCTATTTTTAATGGGGATGTACATTAATAGTATTTAAAAAGAGTTTGCTTAATAAATTTAAGCAAACTCTTTTTGATTATTCCTCAAAAATATTATAAAAAACAAAGAAAATAATATATTATTGTGCTAATATGAAGCTTAGGGAGTGAGCATATGCATGAAGAAATATATTTATGTAGTGATCATTGTATTTTTTATTAGTGTTTGTGTGAGTATTTTGATTAATCTTCAAGCAAAAGCTCACCAAATCAATCAGTGGCGTTTTGTTATTGATGATATTATTGTGAAAGAACAAATGCAAGATTATCGAACATATATTTATGGTATTTTACTTACAGAAAGTCATGGACAAGAGCGAGATTTGATGCAAAGTAGTGAGAGTAAATACGGTACCACAAATAAAGTGGAAAATGAAATAGAAAGTATTGAAATAGGTATTCATTATTTAAAATATTTAATTGAGCAGGCAAGCGAACAAGATACTGATATTTGGACAGCGATTCAAGCTTATAATTTTGGGGAAAATTATATTTCTTATGTAGCCAATCATGGTGGTAAGACGAATATTTATTTAGCAGAGCAGTATTCTAAAAATGTGCTTGCACCTTATTTAGGTAATCAGACAGAATATGCTTATCGCTACTGGAATGTACAGTCTATTTTTTATAATGGTGGCTATTTATATCATAATGGTGGTAATTTTTTTTATGCAGATCTTGTAAAAAAGAATATGTGGCTGATTAATACGTTTCATTGGATTGATGAATAAAGATAGGAAGTGAGTTATATTTATGGAGTTTAAGGGATTAACAAAAGATCAAGTGGATCAAAGAAAGCACTCTGGAAAACAAAATATTACAGAGCAAAGTATGGTAAAAAGCAACAAACTGATTATTAAAGAAAATGTATTTACACGGTTTAATTTATTAAATGCATTAATTGCTTTGTGTTTATTTTTAGTAGGTGCATATAGTAATATGGCATTTTTTGCTATTATTATATTAAATATACTCATAGGAATTGTTCAAGAAATTCATGCTAAAAATTTAGTGAAAGAGTTATCGTTAATTGCTCAAGATACTGTAACGGTTGTTCGAGAAGGAGTTTTAGAACAGATTGTTCCTGAAGAATTAGTATTAAATGATATTATTTATTTAAAATCTGGAGATATGATTCCAGCAGATGCAAACGTGTTATCAGGAACTGCTTTTGTTAATGAAGCATTGCTTACAGGAGAATCAGATCTTATTGAAAAAGAGCAGACAGACCTTTTACTTTCTGGAAGTTATTTAGTTAGCGGAAGTGTCTATGCCGAAGTGATTCATGTTGGTATGGATAATTATGCAGCACAAGTGACTCAAGAAGCACAAGTCTATAAACCAGTACCATCAGAACTTGTGCAGTCTATTCAGAAAATTTCTAAATTTACAAGCTATATTATTGTACCTTTAGGGATTATTTTATTTTTAGAGGCATATTTTATAAATCATTTAACGGTACAACCAGCTGTCGTTTCCTCAGCAGCCGCACTTTTAGGAATGTTACCAAAAGGGTTAGTTCTTTTAATGAGTATCGCACTAGCAACAGCAGTTATTAAATTAGGTAAGCAAAATATTTTAGTACAAAATATGCATGCTGTTGAAACTTTAGCTCATGTTGATATGATTTGTTTAGATAAAACCGGAACCATTACTTCAGGTAAGATGCAGTTAATTGATACCTATTTATTTGATGATTATATGCAAGATGAGGTAGATACACTTACTGAAGCTTATTTAGGAGCAATTCAAGATCAGAATTTAACGATTTTAGCTTTAAAAGAACAGTTTAGTCCATCGAATATTACTATAGCTAAAGAAGTATTAGAATTTTCTTCAGAGCGTAAATGGGGTGCTGTTTTACTAGAAAATGTTGGTGCAGTTTACTTAGGTGCTCCTGATCGATTATTATCACTAGAGCAACAACAGATGTATCAAGATCAGTTAGCTCATTATCAAGCACAAGGCTATAGGGTATTATTATTAGCTCAAAATAAAGATCAAAGACAGTTAGAAGAAACTGTTTCTAAAGTATCACCTGTTGCACTTTATTTATTTTATGATCCAATTAGAAAAGATGCGGTTAAAACATTTGATTATTTAGCCTCTGAAGGGGTTCATATTCGTGTTATTTCTGGAGATCATCCACAAACAGTATCTAATATTGCAGCACAAGCTGGTATAGTAGGTGCAGAACATTATGTAGATGCTTCATTATATGAGGATAAAGCGCTTATAGAACTGGCTCAAGATCATATTGTATTTGGACGTGTTAACCCAAAACAAAAACAGCTGTTGATTAAAACATTTAAAGATTTAGGGCATACTGTAGCGATGACAGGAGATGGTGTTAATGATGTATTAGCACTAAAAGAAGCAGATTGTAGTATTGCAATGGCAGAAGGAGATAATGTTACACGTCAAGTTGCTAATATTGTTTTGTTGGATTCTGATTTTTCAGCAGTTCCAGATATTCTTTTTGAGGGAAGACGTGTTGTAAATAATGTAACTAAAGTATCTGGGGTCTTTTTTATTAAGACAATTTATTCATTACTGTTATCTGTGATATGTGCCTTAACTGCGATGAGTTTTCCGTTTATTCCTATTCAAATTACTTTAATTGATTTAGCTATTGAAGGATATCCTAATTTCTTTTTATCTTTTGAAGCAAATCGGAAAAAGGTTACAGGGAAATTTTTACCAACAGCCCTTAAAACAGCCTTACCTAATGCTTTATTAGTGATTTTTAATATTATCGTTGTCTATTTTTATAGTCGTTATTATAATATCTCTGATGTTCAACAAGTTACGTTAATGTATTATTTACTGATTGCTGTATCTTTATTTGGTTTATTTAAAGCCTGTTTACCATGGAATCCATTACGTATCTTTTTATTTATAACAACTTCTGTTGGTATTTATGTAGCTGCAATATTATTTCATTCTATTTTAGAAATAGACATTTTATCTATATCACTGATTCCTTTCTTTATCACGATGGTTGTTATCTCTCTTATATTACGTCTTCTTTATTATTATGGAATAGAAAAAAAGCTTAAACACATTTAATGTGTCTAAGCTTTTTTTGCCATTTCTTCAGCCATTATATCAATTTCTCGTTTTAATTCTTCAACCATAATTTCTTCTGGAACGGTTCTAATAATTTTGCCATGTTTAAATAGTAATCCTTTACCATTACCACCAGCAATACCAATATCAGCTTCTCTAGCTTCCCCAGGACCATTTACCGCACATCCTAATACAGCTACTTTTAAAGGAACTTGAAGTGTTTCAATATAAGCTTCGATTTCATTGGCAATTGGAATGAGATCAATTTCAATACGACCACATGTAGGACAAGAAATTAATGTTGCAGCATTATTTGCAAGTCCAAAAGCTTTGAGGACTTCTTTAGCTACTTTAATTTCTTCAATAGGATCAGCAGATAAAGAAACACGACATGTGTTACCGATTCCTTTAGATAATATTGCGCCTAAGCCAGCTGCTGATTTAATTCCTCCAGAGAATTTTGTACCTGCTTCAGTAATTCCTAAATGCAGTGGATAATCAAAAGTTTCTGCAGCTAGTGTATAGGCATCAATAGCTAAGTTAACATCACTTGCTTTTAATGATAAAATAATATCATAAAAATTAAGGTCTTCTAAAATTTGTACATGGTCTTTAGCACTGGCCACCATAGCTTCTGCGGTAGGATATCCATAACGTTCTAGATGTTTTTTTTCTAAAGATCCTGCATTAACACCAATACGTATTGGAATATTTTTTTCTTGGCACGCATGAACTACTTTTTCAACGCGATCTTTTCGACCGATATTTCCAGGATTAATCCGTACTTTATCAATACCACTATCGATAGCTTTAAGTGCTAGTCGATAGTCAAAGTGAATATCTGCAACTAAAGGAATATGAATTTGTTTTTTTATATCTGCTAAAGCATTAGCTGCTCGTTCATCAGGGACTGCTACACGAATCAACTGACATCCGGCACGTTCTAATTTTAATATTTGTGCTACAGTCTCTTGAACATCATGAGTTTTTGTAGTACACATACTTTGAATGATTAAATCATTACTACCTCCAATAGTTAATGACCCTACTTGAATAGGCCTTGTATCACGACGGTGTGTAAGATTTGACATAATTAAACTCCTTTAAATGTATCTTAGTTTTTTTAAGATTACTTATAACCATGCTATCATACTTTTTCATCAAAAATAATTAAAAAAGCTTAAAAAATTTAAAACTTTTGAAGTAAATTATTTTTTTAATCAGATTAATGATGTTATAATAAGAGTATCAAATGTGAAATGAGGGATTATTATGACATATCAACTACCAAAATTACCATATGCTTATGATGCATTAGAACCACATATTGATACAGAAACAATGCATTTACACCATGAAAAACATCATCAAACATATGTAAATAATTTAAATGCAGCTATTGAGAAATATCCAGAGTGGTTTGAAAAAACTCCTGAAGAGTTAATGGTTGTTATTAATGAATTACCAGAAGAAATCCAAGTTGCAGTTCGTAATAATGGTGGAGGACATGTAAATCATAGTTTATTCTGGCAAATTTTAGCTCCTAATGCTGGTGGAGAACCAACAGGTGCTTTAAAAGCTGCGATTGATGAAACTTTTGGAAGCTTTGATGCTTTTAAAGAAAAATTCACTCAAGCAGCAACAACACGTTTTGGTTCTGGTTGGGCATGGCTTGTTGTTAATCAAGGTGCATTAGAAATTATTTCTACACCAAATCAAGACTCACCATTAATGGATGGGCTTACTCCTATTTTAGGTTTAGATGTGTGGGAGCATGCATATTACTTAAAATATAAAAATGTTCGTCCAGAATACATTGCAGCATTTTGGAATTTAGTGAACTGGGATGAAGTAGGAAAACGATATCAAGCTGCCATTTAATTCATTTTTAAAATAAAAAAGTAAAAAGGAGTAGTAGGTATGCTACTTCTTTTTACTTTTTTATTTTTTCGTTATGAATCAGTTAATTTATGTTACAATAAGAATAAAAATAATAAAATGAACAGAGTGAGGATAGATTTATGCAAAAAAAATCCATTTATGGAGAAACATTAGGATCATTACAAGAATGGTTTTTAGAACACGGCGAAAAAAAGTTTAGAGCACAACAAGTCTGGCAATGGCTTTATCAACATAGAGTAAGTTCTTTTCAGGAGATGACTAATTTATCAGATAAGGTGATTTGTTTATTAGATGAATCATTTACCTTTGATGCATTAACACCTGTTGTCATTCAAGAATCGAAAGATGGTACTACTAAATATTTATTTAAATTACAAGAAGGTAACATGATTGAAACCGTATTGATGAGACAAGATTATGGACTTTCTGTGTGTGTTACTACTCAGGTAGGTTGTAATATAGGATGTACATTTTGTGCGAGTGGTTTGTTAACAAAAGAAAAAGATTTAAGTGCAGGAGAAATTGTTGCCCAAGTAGTACAAGTGCAAAAGTACTTAGATGAAGAGCATCCTGGAGACAGAGTCAGTCATATTGTAGTCATGGGTATTGGCGAGCCTTTTGATAATTATGATAATGTAATGCGTTTTTTAGAAATTATTAATGATCAAAAAGGTTTAGCAATTGGTGCAAGACATATTACGGTATCAACAAGTGGGCTTATTCCTGGTATTAAGAAATTTACAGAACAACCCCTTCAAGTTAATTTAGCGATTTCTTTACATGCTCCTAATAATGAATTAAGAACGTCTATTATGAGAATTAATCGATCATTTCCCATTGAAAAATTAATGGACGCTGTTGATGAGTATATGCAAAAGCGTAATCGAAAAGTTACTTTTGAATATATTATGTTGGCAGGTGTTAACGATCAACCTCATCATGCTTTAGAGTTAGCAGCACTGCTTAAAGATAAGAAAAAATTATCTTATGTGAATTTAATTCCTTATAATCCTGTAAGTGAACATGATCAATATCAACGTAGTCACAAACAAGATATTTTAGCATTTTATGATATTTTGAAAAAAAATGGAATTAACTGTGTCATACGTAAAGAACATGGCACAGATATTGACGCTGCTTGTGGACAATTAAGAAGTAAGCAGATTAATAAGAAAAAATAACTATGAACAAGTAAAATAATTATGTAATAAAGGCGGTATTATGATGCAAGATAACCATCGCTTAAGTTCTGAGCAAAAACAACGTTTAGAGCGTAGAGAAGAATTAAAAGAAAAAAGAAAAAGAGCATTACAAGAGTATCAAGAAAATGAACAAGAAATAATAGAAAATCAAGAAAATACAGAAGATTTAGAAGAACTTGATTTAAAGAATCATGAGATGACAGATCCATTTGAAACGGTCACAGAATCTAATAAAAGTATTGATTTAACGACTGATTCTGATGAAAAAACTGTTGCAGCAAGTGAATCTTTATCAGTAAATAAAGAATTTGTTCATAAGCATTTTAGCAATCAGAGAATATATATATATATACTCATTTTATTTTTATTTATTTTAGGATTAGGTTTACTGGTATTAATGGGTATCAAGCAAAATGTTGAACCCGCATTAAGAAACCGATTTTTAGCACAGATTAGTGCAGATTCTTATGCATCGATTGATTTATCAACCAATGATGAAGTTATATTACATGTTGCAGAGGGAGATAGTGTCTCTGAAAATGATCCTGTTGTAGATATTTTAAGTGATGGAACTTCTTTGAAAATTCAAGATCTTAAGATGCAACAAAAAATATTAGATCAGGAAATTAGAAAATTATCACAACATGAGACTAATATACGTAATGATATTTATAAATTACAACAACAATATCAAAGTACATTTTATATAGCACAACAAAATATATTAAGAGATAGAATCAATCAGCAACAAGAAGCTGTAATTTTAGCAGAGCAAAAAATTCTTGATTTAAAAGCACAACAAGATGCATTGCATACGTTACAAGAAGATTTAGAAAAAGAGAGTAAAAAAACGATTAAGGCACCGATATCTGGGATTGTTCAATTAGACCAATCGCAAAATAAAATCAATATATTAGGAGATATTCAATATCTTGAAGTTTTAATGCCTATATCTCAATATCAATATCATTGGAAAGAAGGATCTACAGTTAAAATAATGCAAGATATTTCAGAATATGATGCAACAATTGATAAAATCACGGTTTCTTCAAATAATAATTATTGTATTGTGATTAAAGCTCCAGAAGGAATTAAGCATGATAAAACCATTTGGGTAAAATTTTAAGTTTATTATGATGTATGATATTTTTTTGGCTGTTAGGTGTCTATTTTTATTCATATAGAACAAAAATAGAATTAGTGTAAAATAAGATATTGTAAATACACATCGTTTATGATATAATAAATATTGCCGTAAGGCGAGGCAATGGTATGCTCATGAATTGTGTCAGGTCCGGAAGGAAGCAGCACTAAGTGAGTGGTATCATGTGCCTTTTTTATTGTTTTGATCAGGCTACTATTTGTGAATAAAGTAAAAAATCTCTTAGCATACTGAGCATGCTAAGAGATTTTTTGTTTTATTTTTTTCTAATCACTTCTATTTTATATCCATCAGGATCTATAATAAAATAATAAGATGGCGGAACCCCAGGCAATCCTTTTAATTCTGTAATATGATAACCTTGCGCTTTATGTTGTTCGTGAAGTTCTTCTAAATTATCTACCTCAATAGCAATATGACCGTATCCATTACCTAGATCATAAGCTTCGTGATCATAATTATAGGTAAGTTCTAATTCATAAGTGTCATTTGGTAAAGTTAAATAAACGAGTGTGAATTTATGTTCTGGGAAATCTCTTTTTCTAGAGATGGAAAATGGAAATGCTGAAGTATAAAATGATAAAGATTCTTCTAAATTTTTAACACGAACACAAGTATGAGCCATTTTCATGATGTATCAGATCCTTTCTTTATTAAGTTACTAATATTATAACATAATTTGAGGTATTTATTTAAAGATAGATAAAGAATTACATTTTGTAACAAATTGTAATTAAATTGTTACATATACTAAAAAAAACATAGGTATAATAGAGAATATATATATTAAGAAAGGGTTAAATATATTATGAAAATTAGCAAGTTATTTATGGCTTCAACTTTATCATTATGTTTGTTGACTCAGTCATCATTACCTGTATTTGCTAAAACTATTGAAGATTTATCTTTAGAAGAACAATCATTAAAGAGTAAAGAATCTCAAATTACACAAGAAATCAATGATTTAGTAGAATCTGTTAATGATACGTATCAACAGTTAGAAGAAGTAAAAAAAAGTATTCAGGAAACAAATAATAAATTAGAAGAATATCAATCTGAAATTCAAGTTACAGAAGCTAGAATTCAAGAAAGAGCAGATGTAATCTCAAGTCGTATGCAAAGCATGCAAATTCATTTCAAACAACAAACTACACTTCAGCTATTACTTACTGCAGATAGTTTTTCTGATTTTTTACAAAGAATTTATGCAGTTTCTGTATTACAGCATTCTGAAAAACAAAAAATTCAGGCATTATTTGAAGATCGTGATCATTTAGAAACCCTTCAAGATCTTGTGTTATCTGAGCAAACACATCTACAACAGCAAGAAGCACTTCTTTCACAACAAACAGAAACATTTAATCAGCGTTTAAGTGATTTAGAAACAATATTATCAGAGAATCAGTCATTATTAACACAAATAAGTACTGAACGAGCACAATTAGCTGAACAATTATCAAAGGAAAAAGAACAAACACACCTTGAGAAAATAAAAAAAGAAGCTGAACAAGCTAAACAAAAGGAAGTAATATCTCAAGATCAAGCACAAGAAAATGTAAGTTTAGAACAAAATCAAGCAGTTACAGATACACCAATGTTGACAGGAAGACAATTAACAGTACAAGCCACAGCATATTCTAGAGAAGAGGGCGGATATATTACTGCTACTGGCATTAATTTATTTGAAAATCCTTGGGTTATTGCTGTAGATCCTTCAGTAATTCCATTATGGAGTACAGTAGAGGTTCCAGGATACGGTATTGCCGTTGCTGGAGATACAGGCGGAGCTATTAAAGGAAATATTATTGATCTACACATGAATACTATTGCTGAATGTGAGCAATGGGGACGTAGAACGGTTACTATTACTATATTGAATTAAAATTTTAATTTATGCAATAGAAGGTAGGTGTAGCTGTATTTTAGGATAAAATACAGTAAAATATATGATTAGACGAGCACAATCTCAAGATATAGAAGCTATTATTGATTTAGTGATGATTGTATTACATGATATGGAATTAGATTTATTTCAAAAATTATCAGATGATGAAATTAAAGACATGATGATTTTGGCTGCAGCTCATCCTAATTATCGATATCATCCTTCAAGATGTTTTGTTTATGAAGATGATGGAGATATTGTAGGTGTTGCTGTGGGATATCGAGGTGATGAGGAAGATATTTTAGATGATGCATTTAATCATATCTTAATTGATAAAGGGTATCCTCGAAAATGGAGACTTTTAGGGCTAGATTCAGAAGCATATGATGATGAGTGGTATTTAGATACTATTGCTATCGATGAGCATTATCGTGGACAAGGAATTGGTAAATCATTGTTAAAAGTAATGATTGAAGAAGCGATTGTGCATCAAGGATTACCTATTGGACTGAATGTGGATTTAAATAATGATAAAGCTAAAAAATTGTATGAAAAAATAGGCTTTAAACCTGTAGGTATTTGTCGCATAGGAAGTCATACATATGATCATATGCAGAAATTTGACGTAGACTAAATAAAAATTTAGAGGGTATGAATTATGATAGAAAAGGCACCGGCTAAAATCAATTTAGGATTAGATGTACTTTATAAGCGACCGGATGGTTATCATGAATTAAATATGGTGATGACAAGTGTTGATTTAGCGGATCGTCTTGTTTTTGATGAAACATCAACACAAGAAATATCGATTAGTTCTGATAATCACTTTTTACCTTTAGATCATAGAAATCATATATATCAGGCTATTCAAGCATTGCAAAAGTATACAGGCTATGATCAAGGGGTACATATTCATTTAGAAAAAAATATACCTGTTGCGGCTGGACTTGCTGGGGGTAGTAGTGATGCAGCAGCAACACTTAGAGGTTTAAATCGTTTATGGGGGCTAAATTTATCTTTAGATGAACTAGCACAAATTGGTGCACATGTGGGATCTGATGTGCCGTATTGTGTTTATGGAGGGACTGCTTTAGTAACGGGCCGAGGAGAAGATGTTCAAGTGCTCCCTTCAATGCCTTCATGTTGGATTGTACTTGTAAAACCTAAGATTAGTGTATCGACACGTACTATTTTTCAATCTATTGATGTTCCTTCATTAACACATCCTAATATTGCAAGATTAGAAGATGGAATCAGAAAATCAGATTATCAACAAATTGTACGATATTTAGGTAATTCATTAGAACCGATTACATCTAAAAAATATCCTATTGTTGCAACTATTAAAGATAAAATGTTAAGTATGGGTGCAGATGGAGCTTTGATGAGTGGCAGTGGGCCAACCGTTTTTGCGATATGTCATAATTTATCTCGTGCTAAAAGAGTTTATAATGGTATGAAAGGTTTTTGTAGTGAGGTCTATTTAGTTAGAAATCTACAAAATCCATCTGAATAATACTCATGTTTGATTTATAAGAAATGGCTATGCTGTCGTGAAAAAAACAGATACTTGATTTAGATGAATAATCAAGTATCTGTTTTTTTGCATCAGTGTGAGTTAGGTGATAAATGTATCTTTTAATTTAGGATAATATAATAAACAATGCTCCTGGTAAGTTATTTAAAAAATGAATCAGCATACTTGATTCTAAACGTTTTGTCTTTATATAAGCTGTTGCTAAGGTAGCACCAAGTAAAAAGTAGATAGAAAAACTTAAAATACTCTCTGGAGAGTGAACATATGAAAAAAGACTGGAACTAACAATTAAACCTATTATTGGATGTTGATTAAATATTTTACCAATAATAACACCACGAAACACAATTTCTTCCATAATGGGTGCTGCAATAGCGATCGTTGTAAATGTTAATAGTTTCGGAGCATTAGCAAATAATTCTTGAATTAAGGCATCATTATATGTTGAATCTGGTAATTGTAGCGCTAATATAATGACTAAAAAACGACCTAAAATAAATAGAGAAATAATCCAAAATACATTTTTTTTTGTTAAAAAAGTAAGATCAAAGGGTAAAATATTTATTTTTTTGGCCCAAAAAACCATAATTGCGATATTAATAATTAAAATAATTAATAAAACATTTGATGATAGTTTCAAGCTATTATTTATATCCATTAAGGATAGACTAATGAGACTAGTTGCTATTTGACTGATTATAAACATAATAATAGCTAATAGCGTATATTTGATGTAATGGTAGATACGACGTAACAAATAAATACCTGCTTTCTATTAGTTTTATTTCATTAAAGAGTTAACAACATTGTAAATAATGCTAGGGATAGAAAAGGAACAAAAGGAATGATTGTAATTTTTTTATTATCTAATATAGATCGAATGAGCACAAAGATGTATACATAAATTGTGGCCCATATAATAATCCAACAAATCATTGTTAGAGGAAAAAAGCATGACCAATAAATTAAAAGCTTACTATCCCCTAATCCGAGACTATTTGGAAGTATATAATTCCAAAGTGTAAAAAATAAATACATCATTAAAGGTAATAGTATTATGTTTCTCCATGATGCTTCTGAGCAATGATAAAAAAGGAAGGATAATATGACCCCACTATAAAAAATTGTAGGATCAATAATAAAATAAAGTAAGTCTGTATAGCTTAGTAAGGTTGTTGTTATTAAAATTATATATAATTTAGCGTATGTATAGGGAACTATAGATAAAAGCAACGTCCAAAAAATGATATAAATTGTTAAAATAAAAAAATAATTTGAATATGTATAGGTATTGTATTGTGCATAATCAATATGTAGCAAACTAATTATTTTTGGAGTGATATTTTTGGCGATAATCAATAATATAAGATTTAAACACAGACTAATAAATATATTATATATCATGAATCATCTATCCTTTTAAAATAAAATCAGTACCTATTTATTTAAAATATTCAATAGTGGAGGTGCAATAGCAGCAATTAAAAAACCGGCAATAAGTGCTTCTGGAACACCATTGATAAAAATTGTTGAAATGATGATTTTATAAAGTGTGGTTTGTGCAGTAACATCTTTTAATGATGCATAGGGTTTATTAAAGAATAAATAAATAAAATTCATCACTAAAATTGTATGGATAAATGATGTTAAAAAAGCAACAGAAAAGATGAGCGGTCTTTGTAAATGATTTTTTTG
>JASLFJ010000138.1 GCA_030150665.1 Enterococcaceae bacterium | reverse complement strand
ATTGATCAAAGTATTTATGGATGGCGAGGAGCTGAAATAAAAAATATTTTAAATTTTGAACATGATTATCATGATGTGAAGGTGCTTTATTTAGATCAAAATTATCGATCCACTCAACATATTTTATCTGCTGCTAATGATGTCATTCAGAATAATTTAGAGCGTAAAGAAAAAAACTTATGGACAGATAATCCTAAAGGTAAAAAAATCGTCATTTATGAAGCCAGTCATGAACGTGAAGAAGCACAGTTTGTCATTGAACAGATCATTCATGCCCATCAACAGGGACGTAGTTATAGTGAGATGTGTATTTTATATCGTACGAATGCTCAATCGCGAGTTTTAGAGGAGTTATTATTAAAAACGAATATTCCTTATCATATTATCGGTGGTTTTAAATTTTATGAACGTAAAGAAATTAAAGATATTTTGGCGTATTTACAGTTAATTGCTAATCCTCAAGATCTATTAAGTTTTTTACGTGTTGTTAATGTTCCAAAACGAGGTATTGGTCATTTATCTTTAGAGAAGTTACAGTTGTTTGCTGAAGAGCATCAGATGTCTTTATTAGAGGCAGCACTTAATAGTGAGTTATCCCCAGTGCAAGGTAAGGCTGCAAAATCACTAACAGAGTTTGCTAAAATGATTGCACGTTTAAAAGCAATGAGTGAGTCGTTAACTGTAACGGAACTTGTTACTTTAATTTTAAAAGAAACAGGATATAAAGCAGACTTAATAGCACAAAATACCGTTGAAGCTCAAACACGGCTTGAGAACTTAGAAGAATTTTTATCAGTAACTCAGGCTTATGATGAATATAGAGAAAATGAATACTTAAGTGAAGAAGAAGCGAATCTTCCTGTATTAATCCACTTTTTAAATGAAATTTCGCTTGTTTCAGATATAGAACAAAGTCAAGATGTTGATCAAGTTACTTTGATGACACTTCATGCTGCTAAGGGATTAGAATTTCCAATTGTATTTATTGTTGGTATGGAAGAAGGGGTATTTCCTTTATCTAGAGCACAACGTGAACCTAAAGAATTGGAAGAAGAGCGGCGTTTAGCATATGTTGGCATTACACGTGCAGAAGAAGAACTTTACTTAAGTTATGCAAGACAAAGAACACTTTATGGCCGTATGCAATATAACTCTCCTTCTCGTTTTATTTCTGAGATTGATCCTTCACGTTACGAATTGATTAAATCAGCAGTTGTTCAATCTTCACATACACAGCCAAGTGTAAAACAAACATATACTCAGCCTAAAGAGCGAAAAGTCACAGCTTATCAAAATACACAAGGTGAAGATATTTTATGGCAAGTAGGGGATAAAGTTGCCCATAAATCTTGGGGAGAAGGAACATTAGTTAAAATTACAGGATCAGGTAAGGAAATGGAATTAGATATTGCTTTTGCAGCTCCCCAAGGGATTAAACGTGTGATGGCAGCTTATGCCCCTATTGAAAAAATTATGAAATCATAAGTTGAGGAGTGTTTCATATTGGAAACATCAATTTTAAATCAAATAAAAGCACTAAATCAACAATTAAAAGCATGGGCAAAGGCATATTATGAGCTTGATCAACCATTAGTATCTGATGCAGAATATGACCGTGTCTATCAGAAGTTAGTGCGTTTAGAAGCACAATATCCTGAATATCAGTTTCAAGATTCTATAACGCAACACGTAGGGGGTGCTCCTTCTGATGATTTTCAAAAAGTAAGACATCACCCCCCAATGCTTAGTTTAAGTAATGCTTTTAATGAAGAAGCACTGGAAGCATTTGATCAGCGTATTCAAAAACATATTAAAGATCCATATCATTATGTAACCGAGCTTAAAATAGATGGATTAGCAATTAGTGTACGTTATGATCAGGGACAGCTTGTTTCTGCAGCAACACGAGGTGATGGACATGAAGGGGAAGATATAACACAAAATATCAAAATGATTCAAGATATTCCCCATCAGTTAGTAGAACCAGTTTCTATTGAAGTACGCGGTGAATGTTTTTTAACAAAAGAACAATTTGCTCGTTTAAATGTACAAAGAGATCAAGAAGGATTGATGCCTTTTGCAAATCCTAGAAATGCCGCAGCAGGAAGTTTAAGACAACTAGATGCATATAAAGTAAAAGAGAGAAAATTAACTGCTTTTTTCTATACATTATTATCAGATTCAACATCGTTACCAGTTCATTCTCAATATGAAGCATTACAGTATATGAAACGTTTAGGATTACCCGTAAATCCTGTGTTTCAGTGTCATTCATCGATGCAAGAAGTGATGCATTTTATTGAGACTTATCAAGAACAAAGAATGCAATTAGCTTATGATATTGATGGCATTGTAATTAAAGTTAATGAGTATGGATTACAGCGATATTTAGGAAATACAGTTAAAGCTCCTAGATGGGCGATTGCTTATAAATTTCCTGCTGAAGAAGCATGCTCTAAAATTTTAGATATTGATTGGACCGTAGGAAGAACAGGTGTTGTGACACCGACTGCTGTTTTAGTTCCTGTTCAGCTTGCAGGAACAACAGTGGCTCGTGCTAGTTTGCATAACCCAGACTATATTCAACAAAAAGATATTCGCTTACAAGATCATGTAATCTTACATAAAGCAGGCGATATTATTCCAGAAATTATTCGTGTCGATCAAACAAAGCGAACACAGGATCAAGTTCCTTATGAGATTCCTAAACAATGTCCATCATGTCAAGGAGCATTAGTTCATTTATTTAATGAGGTTGCTTTAAGGTGTATTAATCCTCATTGTCCTGCACAATTATTAGAAAAACTAACACATTTTGTATCTCGTAATGCTATGAATATTGAAGGGCTAGGACCTAAGTTGATTCAAAAATTATATGAATCAAAGCTTGTTTTAGATGTTGCTGATTTATATGAATTATCTATTTTAGATTTATGTCAATTAGATCATATTCAAAAAAAGTCAGCGAAAAACATTTATGAAGCTATTCAAATAAGTAAACAGCGTTCTTTAGAACGTTTAATTTTTGGACTAGGTATTCGTCATGTTGGAAGTAAATCAGCCCTCATTCTTGCTCAACATATCAATACGATGGATGAATTGATGCAAGCTTCTTTTGATATGATTGCAGATATTGATATGATTGGGCCTAAAATTGCAGAAAGTGTTACAACTTATTTTAAACACCCAGATGTTCAAGAAATGATACATCGATTAAAAGATGCAGGTGTGAATATGAGCTATATTCCTCCTCAAGTGAGTACTCATCATGCTACTTCACAAAAT
>JASLFJ010000047.1 GCA_030150665.1 Enterococcaceae bacterium | reverse complement strand
CGCTGGTGATGGTGGTTTTGGATTTTTTAAAAAGAAAGTTAAAATAAGACCAATAATAATAAATATAGAACTGATGCCAATGGTTTTATCGACACTTTTTGTAAAGTTTTTATCTAAAGTTTCAGAGACGTTTTCTCTTTTAGAGAGGTTAATTTTTTTATCTTGATTTTGATCGGCATCATCATTATGATCTTCTTCATGTTCCATTTTTTCTTGTTTAGCAACTATTTGTTTGACTTCTTTAATTGCAGATCCAGCTGAATCAATAATTTGTTTTTCAAATGCTTTTTGTTCTTGAGGTGGGAGATCTGCATTCTTTAATGTATTCGGAATATCTTTTTGTAAAAATCCAACAAGAATAGTTCCAATAATCGCAACTCCAAGTGCAGAGCCTAGTTGACGTGTTGTAGATTGAATTGAAGATCCTTGTCCTGATGCTTTTTTAGGAACATCAACAAGGACAATAGATGTAAGCTGTGCAGAAGCAAAGCCTAAACCTACCCCGTAAAATACAAGCCAAAGCACTAAGATCCAATGAGCAATATCAGGTTTTACTGTTAAAAAGAATCCCACAAAACCAATGGTTTCTAAAAATAATCCGATGGATACAACGGTTTTTGCGGAAGTTTTCTTAACAAGTCCTGAAGCCATTCCCCCTGCAAAAAAGGCACCGATTCCCATACTTGCAAGCATCCATCCCGATTCCATTGGAGAAAAGAGGAGTACATTTTGTAAAAATAAAGGAAGCAAAAAGAGTAGTCCGCTCTCACCAATGGCAATGAGACAAGCAATAGTATTTCCTAATGAAAAACTACGGAATCGAAATAGGGAAATATCGAGTAAGTGGGATTTTTTTTGTGATATAAGATGTTGTTCCCAAACTAAAAATAATGCGATACAAATAATACCAATGAATAGGAGTACAGGAATAATCGAAATTGATCCAATATGTAAGTGATCTCCTTTTGCTTTCCACCATCCATAATTTCTTCCTTCAATTAACGCAAATACAAGTGTTCCAAGACCGATTGTTGATAGAAGAAATCCTAAAAGGTCAAAACCAGTCTTCATTTTTTCTCCGTAAGTTTCTGGAAGCACCATTAAAGCACCGATAATAATAAAAATACCTATAGGAATATTAATCCAAAAAATCCAACGCCATGTAAAGTAAGTTGTTAAAAAGCCACCAAGTAATGGGCCTAAAGCAGCCATTCCAGCGATCACTGATCCCCAAACGGCAAAGGCAATAATTCTATTTTTACCAGTAAAGATGGCATTGACGACCGATAGTGTTGTTGGTAATACCGTAGCACCCCCAATTCCTTGAATACTTCTTGCAATTAACATCCATTGAATATTTGAAGAAAGACTAGCAATGGTAGATCCGACTAGAAAAATAGCAATTCCAATAATTAACATTTTCTTTCGACCTACAGCATCAGCTAAGCGTCCTGTAGTAAGAAGAAGTGCTGAGAAAATAAGGGAATAAAGCGTTACAATCCACTCAACATTTGTAAAAGAAAGATGTAAATCTTTCATAATGACTGGTAAAGCGACGTTGACAATGGTTCCGTCAATAACAATTAAAGAGACAGAAAGAGATAACAGTGTTAAGATAAACCACTGATGCGGGACTGCTTGATTTTCTGTTTTTTTCTTAGGGGACTGTGTTTTGTGATGTTTTGTAGCGTGTGTATGATCATGATGCCTATGATCGGTAGCATGTTGATGATGATCATGGGATTCTGATTTTTTATCGTGTTGATGGGGTTTCTTTTTTCTGTTTTCTTTTTCGACCATGATTTTTTTTCCTTTCTCTGCGTTTCTTTTTTTGTGTTGGCAGGTGTTCTTGTAGTGGCTCTGATTTAGCAGGTTGTTGATAGGCTGTTTCTAACGGCTGATCTGGATGATAAGTAGATAATACACCATCTACAATCATAAAAATTTTATCACTACCTTCGATCATTCGTTGATCATGAGTGACCATAATAGTAGCTTTATTTTTTTTATGCGCTTCTTGTTTTAATAATTCCACAACCGCAAAAGCGTGAGGAGTATCTAAGCTTGCCGTAGGTTCATCAGCTAAAATCAAACTTGGATTATTATAAAGCGCTCTGCCAATGGCAACTCGTTGTCGTTCTCCTCCAGAAAGATCTCTAGGATAGCTTTTAGCTAACTTTTCAACATCTAGCTCGTGAAGTAATCGATGAATTTTTTTCTGTTGTGGGGCTACTTTATTTAATTTATCTACAAAAATAAACTGTTCTTCGATCGTTAAAAAAGGAATTAAATTTGATGTTTGTAAAATAAAGCCGATTTCTTTAAATCTTAATTGAGCTCGTTTTTTCTCAGGTAATTTCGCAAAATTCGTTTTATTAATGATCATATCTCCAGTAGTAGGCGTTTGAAGTCCTCCAGCAATCGTTAAAAACGTGCTTTTTCCAGATCCAGAAGGTCCAATAATACTAATAAATTCTCCTGGATTTGCTTGAAAGTGAACATCTTTTAATGCCATTACGGCATTTTTACCTTTTCCAAATTTTTTAGTGATATGATTCATTTGAATAAGTGCTGTCATTAGATAATGCCTCCAATCGCTGTGACAGGATCTACTTTTTTAATCGTACGTAAAGAGAAGAGACTGCCAATGAGTGAAACAATCAGTAAAATAACGGCATAAAGAAGCCACTGATCCCAAACTACCGCAAAAGGCATACTTTCAGGAAGAATAAAGCTTAATAAAATAGTGACGATGAACGCTAAAAAACTACCTATCAAACTGACAATAAAGGCTTGAATTAATAAAGAGTGGGTAATAACTTTTGTAGCGACCCCTTGTGCTTTCATGACCCCAAATACCGCAGTTTTTTGAAGTGTAATGACATACATAAAAATGCCAATAATCGCTGCAACAATCACAAACATAAAGTAGATCATTGAGTTTAGTGTTAATTTTTGTGCAGAATATCCTGGAAGTTTTTCAATAAATGTTTGAATATCTACAATTTGTAGTTTATTATCAGAATCATGCATATTATTGACTTTAGGATGAGCACCTTTTGTCACAACAGCACTAATGGGTGCTTTATCAGCACTAATTTGATCTAGAAAATCACCATATTTTAAATCTCGCCATGTAGTAAGTGATGTATAGGCAACTGGAGTAACCATATAAAATGATTCAGGAAAAATACCTACTACTGTCAGTAGGAGATTATCATCTCCTAATATAAGGGTATCTCCAATATCTAAACCCAGATCAGCAAGATTTTTTGAAATCATAAGTTCATGATCATCTTCAAAGGTGCGACCTTTAATGACATTGGGAAGTAAAAAAGCATCAGGTGTAGTTCCAAAAATTGTAATATTTTCTTTTTCTTTTTTCTTTTTCTCTTTTTTAGGAGATAAATATTTAGGATCAAGAACACCATTATAAACCCCTAAACTTACTTTTTCTTCATGATCAATATCATTATAATCTTGAACAGTCAGTTGAGAAGCAGCAAGAGCTTCATTGGCATTGCTGTTTAAAACAATATAATCGGCATCCCATTCTTTAACAGCTTTATCAAACTCATTGGCAAGTCCAGAGGCAAGTCCAGAGAGTAAAAAAACGACAAAAGCAATTAAGAACAAAACACCGATAATTAAACTATACCTAAGTTTTGCATCACGCATTTCGCGGATTGCTAAAAACATAGAAAAACTCCTTTCTCAGATATCAATATTAAGTAACACATTGTCACTCAAGAATAAAAAAGAGCTAACAATTAGAAATGCCTAATTGCACCCATTTTTTAAAGTAATAAAATTCTTGTTGGACTTCTTCTTGAGTACGGTTATAAATGATTAAATAAGATAATAAACGTAACATATTATCCATTAAAAAATAAAGAAAACTTTTTTGTTCTTCTGGATCATTGAGACAAAATTGATTTTTTTGAAGTAAATAATCCCATATTTTCCACAACTTTTGATGCTGTTGTTTAGGAATCTTTAAATCATTTTTCGTGCGATCTGCATAAGTTACAATGGATAACTTTTTCCAATAATCTTGTGCTGGTGTTAAGCGTGTACAAAATAGTAAATACTGTTCTAAGCCTTCAAATAAATCATATTGCGTATGTTGTACATATTGAATAATATCATAGTGAATTTGATGTGTTGCTTGTTGAACAATATAAGTATAGGCATCTTCAATATCATCAAAATATTTGTAAAAGATACCTCGAGACATATTAATTTCTGAAACAATTTGTGATACAGTCACTTGACTTAATGGAGTGTTATAAAAAATTGTAAATAATGCCGTTTCAATTTTTGTCTTTTTCTCACAGGGCAAATTTAAAAATGTGGATTTTGGCATGGTATCAGATCCCTTTCCAGTGACAAAATGATACTTATAATTCATAGTAGCACAGACAATTCTATAATGTCAAAGAGTAGATTGCTAGATGAATTTTATAAGATGGGCATAAAACCCCTACGCCTTTAGGCTAGGGGATGTAAGCCCTAATGACCTTGTTCTTGAATATATTTTAGGATAATCTCTTTGCTTACATTTCCAATACTGCAAGAAAAATATCCATCACTCCAAAAGCTTCATTCTTTCCAAAAATGCTGAGAAAGATATGTGTTATGCTTTTAACGCATTCGATAAGTTGTGAGTTACTTCAATAATCTAACGATTTCAAGAATACTCCATTTCGGGGAATATCTGATTAGGATATGAATAGGGTCTTGGTCTATTTCTTGTTTAGTAACTTGCCAACCGTAATGATTAGCTGTTGATTCGATTTCAGCTTGAATATCATCACCGACTTTTAATAATAACTTTTTTCGATAGTTACAAATAAATATCAAATGACATATAAGCAAGTGTCTACGATGATTTTCAGAGATATATTCCATTACTTTTCCAAACCTTTACGAATGAGTTCGTAACCAGTACCTGAAAAGCTTTTAATATTATTCTTTTTTCGATACTCCTCAATCCTTACTACTAAATCTTAAAAATGAAGCCATAAGGCTTCTAACCGTAGGAACTACAGGGATCGCC
>JASLFJ010000143.1 GCA_030150665.1 Enterococcaceae bacterium | reverse complement strand
CTGATCGGCAAAGAGCGGAGTCGCTAGAAGTGAAATAAGCAGGGAGAGGAGGAGAATCAGTTGTGAAGTAAAGCGTTGGTGTGAAAATAATCTCATCAATTTTGGCATCAACAATCTCTCTTTTAGGGGAGAAGGTACTTTCCTTATCAGTCAGTAGTACGGATACGCTCTATCTCTTTTTCCCTTTTGTTAGTGGTAGTACTTTTTCGAGATACCATCAAAAGGCGTCTAATCTTATATCAGCGATTATGGTGTGGTAAATCGCTGTGTGAAATAGAGGAACCGGTAGAGGACAGGATAAAGGTCGATTTTGACAAGATCAAGAATAAATTGACGTTAATTTAAATAATTTATAATTAGTCTACAAATGATCTACTCGTGATCTAAAAATGATCTGAAAGTAGTCTTTATGTAATCTATCTAAACATTATCTAAACATTATCTACATAGTATCTAAATCTATCTATAGATCATTTAATCTGTAATTTGATAACGGGTAATCTGATAACGGATTACTCTTTCTCTAAGAGCCAATGGAGATAGCGTGCATGGGTTTGATATTCATGCTTTTCCGAATAGCGTAGCTCCATTGCGAGATGATCCTCCTCGCTGATTCTCTGTCGAGCTTTTGGTGCCATAAAATCATAATAGGTGCGTATCCCGCTCTGTTTAATAAGTTTGAGTCCATGACGCTTTACCTGTTCTGCTAACCATTGTGGTGAGATAGGAGAGATTGGCGTTAAGCTCCCTTTATCACCGTTAAATTGCCCTTTCTCTACATAGTAGTAGTTACCGCGAATAAGGTTATGATAGATCAATCCCTCTCGGTTATAGAAGAGCAGGGAGAGCTTGCCACCCTTTTTAAGATAGGGAAGTGCAATCTGAAAGAAGATCTCAGGATCGGGAAGCCATTCGATCATTGCATGGCAAGTGATAAGATCAAACTGAGGGAGCGATAAAGGTGTTAATGTCTCAAGTGAGGCGTGATAAAAGGTCGCTTCTAATCCCTCATTGAGAAAGCTTGTCTGCGCTAAGGTTAACATCTCTCGCGCCGGCTCTATCAATGTGAGATGATGCCCTTTTTTCGCTAATATCATTGCATATTGCCCCTGTCCGGCACCGATATCGAGAATCGAGAGGGGCGTTTGATGAAGATTTAAAGCGGCAAAATCTCGCTCTAAGATCGCAAGGCGCAACTTTCCTTTAAATGTCTGATAGATGTTACGTTTAAACTTGCCACTTAATTGATTAAATCTCTCCTCAAATATCTCCTCTTTTTGAGGCTCTCTGTCGATCGATTGATCGGAAGATTTCGATGTCGAGGTCACTTGATTTGATGGGGGCAATTGAATGGTATCAGTGGGCATAATAGATATAATAGATCTTTAAAAGTAGATTGGCGCAGGAATAGATCACGATAATTGATGCGGTTGAGATTTACTTAGGCAATCAGATTGAAGCGGGGATATTGCAAGATTTCTGCTAGCATCGAGTAGGGAAATTCATGGGTGATCTCGCGATAATCGTGTGCAGCATCATTATAAAAAGAGGCGGACTCATCGATATTGCGATTGGTAATCTCCACTTTCTCCCAAAGCTTGGTAAGCTCCTCTAAATCTTTTAGTTCAGGATGGCGAATTGCGCGTTTATGGAGGTAGTTCAGGCGATCTCTTAGTAATAAGATATTGAAGATCTCCTCCTCTTGAGATTGCTTGCGGAGCTTATCATCATAGAGAGGCATAATCTCTTCATAGAGTTTTCGCTCATCTCGTAATACTTTTTGGGTCATCACGATAATAGGGCGAGAGTGCGCGATCAATTCACTCTGAAGTCGTAGAACGTCTGAAAATGCCGTTTCACAGAGCAATCGCTGAGCGCGTAATTTTCGGTAATGGTGGAGGAACAGCACTAAAATAGTGGCCGAGAGAAGAATCGTAATAACGATCGTTAATATAGTGGTTTTCATATAAGCTCAAGGTTCCTTAGCCGATGAGAGTTCTATCTACAAAGTGGCGCGTCGTTAGCCATGGCGCTATTCTCTATCATTTCTCCTATTATATTCGGAATAAAAATAAATGGAGAGATATCTTGATCTATTGATCTAGGTTGGTGGATCGATGATCTATTAAAATAGATATTATCGATGAGTATTTCGATGAGTATTTCGATGAGCCTTCTTTGGGGATTTCTCATATCTCCTCTTCATTTTCCATTTTCCACTTCTCATTTCTCATTCTCAGTTTCAGTTTTTCTACTCTTAGATTGCTATTTTTTTAGGAGTCATCCACATCTTTTTTCAGGGTAAAAAAAGGGTGAAAAATTCTCTTTAGGGAAAGATAAAAATCTCTGAAATGCCCCATAAAATCTTTATCGAAAGATAAAAAATAGCGCTCTAATTCTATTGACTAAGGTAGGTCATAAGGATAGAATCAGTGACTCAGAAATCGATATCTCTTTCGATTCTTATTGATCTTATTTATGGGTTGAATTTCTCAATGAAAAAACAGAAAGTCGCCATCATTATGGGGAGTAGAAGCGATCTGCC
>JASLFJ010000158.1 GCA_030150665.1 Enterococcaceae bacterium | reverse complement strand
TTTAGGAGTTGCAGGTTGTTTTTCCGTTCGAAAAGAAACTGACCGACCGACCATCATATCCGCAAGCTCTTGAGAAGAGACATCATCTACATCAACGGTACCAATCATCTTACCTCTGCGAATGACGGTACAGCGATCGGCTACTTGTTTAATCTCATCGAGTTTATGTGTAATTAAAATAATGGATTTGCCTTCTGAGACTAACTCGTGCATGATTTGAATCAACTCTTGAATCTCTTGCGGGGTTAGTACCGCTGTAGGTTCATCAAAAATTAACACTTCAGCACCTCGGTACAGAGTTTTTAAAATCTCAACCCGTTGCTGCATTCCTACCGTAATATCTTCTACTTTCGCTTTCGAATCGACCGCAAGGCCGTAGCGCTTAGATACTTCTTCAATATCTTTCATCGCTTTTTTAAAATCTATCTGTACGCCTTTAACCGGCTCACTGCCTAACATAATGTTTTCTGCAATCGTAAAATGATCAATTAACATAAAGTGCTGATGAACCATGCCAATACCCAGACGGTTAGCGGCTGATGGACTATCAATCGTGACAGGTTTTCCTTTATAAATAATCTCTCCTGAAGTTGGCATCAACAATCCTGATAACATATTCATCAGCGTTGATTTTCCGGCCCCATTTTCTCCAAGTAAGGCATGAATTTCTCCAGGGCGCACTTTTAAGTTAATATCTTCATTAGCGGTAAAGTCTCCGAATTTCTTCGTAATGTGCCTCATCTCAACAACATAACGTTCTTTATCTTCGGCTGCCACTTTTTCACATCCTCTTTACTTAAAATGATAGGAAAGCCCCAGTAACAGCTTCCATTGCCCACTATTACTGAGACTTTCTAAAGTCTTCTGTTTTTTGTGCCAAAAATTATTCTGGTTTTTCTGGAGCCTCAATCTCACCTGCAATAATTTTTTCACGAGCTTCTTTAACGGCACCGATCACATCATCTTTTAATTGACCTTCAGTTAGCCCTACGGCATCTTCTTTCAGTCCATAAATTAAGTGCTCTCCACCTGGAAACTCACCGTTCATTGCTTTAGTACTTAAGTCAATAACGGTCGCACTAACGCCTTTAGTTGTTGAAGTCAGTGTAAAGTTATCTTTTTTACCGTCTTTTGTTGTGTACTCACCTTCTTGAGTTTGGTCACGGTCAACACCGATCACCCACACTTTTTTATCGCCTTTTTCGTTAATCTCTTTTGCTTCAGAGAAGACCCCGTTTCCTGTTCCCCCTGCTGCATGATAGATAATATCTACTCCAGAGCTATACATTGATGCTGCAATCGTTTTTCCTTTATCAGGGGCTCCAAAGTCTCCTGCATATTTCACGTCAACTTTAATATCAGGATCGACAGAGTGAACTCCTGCTTCAAATCCCGCTTGGAAGCGGTCAATAACTTCACTTTCTGCTCCCCCAACAAATCCTACTTTTTTCGTCTCCGTCGTCATTGCTGCTGCAATTCCTGCAAGATATGCTGCTTCTTGGTCTTTAAATGTCGCAGACGCAACGTTATCTTTTCCTTCAATCACATCATCAACAATAACAAAGTTCGTATCCGCATGTTTTCCAGCATTTTCTTCAATGGCCGGTTTTAATTTATACCCGACCCCAAAAATGGTTTTAAAGCCTTGTTGTACGGCTTGGTTAATATTAGGGTTATAATCAGATTCGCTGTTAGATTGGAAATAAGTATACCCATCTTTACCTTGACTTAAGCCGTTCATCTCACCAAACTCTTGCATTCCTTCCCAAGCAGATTGGTTAAATGATTTATCATCGACACCACCAACGTCTGTAATTAACGCAACAGAAGTCGCTCCGATTTCTTCACCTGCGCGTTGTTCTGTTTTCGTTTCATCACCTGTTGTTGTTGTATCTTTCTTATCATCACCACAGGCACTTAAGCCAATCACTAATCCTACCGTTAATAAACCTAAACCTAATTTTGTTGCTTTTTTCATCGTTTCATTCCCTCCATATCATCATTTCCAAAGCAATTTCTTTTCATCTCTATAGTACCATGAAATAAGGCGATCGAACATACTTTTTTTCAAGCGTTTTCTTATTTTTTTTAAATGTTCGGATTCTATGCTTGATCTAAAAATGCATAAGGCATAAGCGCCCCTAATGTTGTCTCTAAACACTCATCAGTAATCGCACTGACAAGAGTCACTGGAAGATCTGGGTCACAAAACTCAACAAGCACTTGTCGACATGCCCCACACGGTGCAATCGGATCTTCAGTATTGCCGACTACAACTAAATGTTGAAATGAACGCGTGCCATCAGCGACGGCTTTAAAAATAGCTGTGCGTTCAGCACAGTTGGTAAGCCCAATTGATACATTTTCTACATTAACGCCTAAATATAACTTATTATTTTCCCCAACAAGACAAGCACCTACTGGAAATGAAGAATAAGGCACATAGGCCCGGTCCATCGCTTGCTTAGCAAGGGCAATCCATTCTTTTTTGTTTGTCATCATAACCTCCTAATACGCTGAATTACTTTCTTCACCTAATACAATTTGAATGCCGCTACTTGCCCCTAAACGGTTAGCACCCGCTTCAATCATCTGCTCGGCAATCCGCTGATTTTTAATGCCTCCTGATGCTTTAACCCCTAGCGCTTCTCCTACCACTTCACGCATTAAACGCACCGCTTCTTCCGTAGCTCCCGTTCCTAAAAATCCAGTAGACGTTTTTACAAAATCTGCCCCTGCTTCTTTTGCAGCCGTTGCAGCTAAAATAATCTCTTCATCGGTTAACATACCGGTTTCTAAAATAACTTTCACTCGTGCTTTAGGATGAGCCGCTAAAACAACGCCTTCAATATCACGTCTTACTGCCTCTACATCTCCACTTTTCACTAATCCGATATTAACGACCATATCCACTTCTGTAGCTCCTAATGCGACTGCTTCTTGAGTTTCAAAAATTTTTGTTGCCGTACTTGTGGCCCCTAGCGGAAAACCGATCACTGTACACACTTGAACGGGTGTATCTTTAAGTGCACTTACCGCAACCGGAACCCAGTAAGGATTAATACACACCGAATAAAAGCCGTATGTTTTTGCCTCTTCACATAACTGAAGAATATCGGCTTCTGTTGCCTCTGGTGCAAGTAATGTATGGTCAATGTATTGCGCTAATGTATGAGTCATCTATAATCCCTCTCTTTTCCGTTTTAATCAACAATAATATGTTTAATCAGCTCTGGTGCGACTGTTTGTGTATCGCAAATTACAAACTGCGCTAAAACGCGCTCATAAATCTGCTCGGCATCTGCTTCAGAAGCGGCATAAATGGTACACAGTTGATCGCCTTTTGTCACGGGATCGCCTACTTTTTTATGTAAGTAAAGCCCGACTCCTGGATCAATCACATCTTCTTTTGTCGCACGTCCCGCCCCAAGTTCCATCGCTAACTGACCGAAAGTGATCGCTTCTAAGGCGTGCACCCAACCTGTTTTTGTGGCATATACGTGTTTGACAACAGGAGCCGTTAACAGCTGATCTGGATGAAGTAAAGCGTTAATATCACCGTGTTGTGCTTGAACCATGGCGATAAACTTATCCCAGGCCGCACCAGAGTCAATCGCTTGCATCAGTGTTGCTTTTGCCTCTTCAAATGTCTCTGAAACTCCTGCAAGCATGGCCATCTGAGCGCCTAGCGCATAGACCATCTCCATTAAATCTTGAGGGCCTCTACCTTGAAGCGCATCAATGGCTTCAATGACTTCTAATGCATTACCAATCGCATTCCCTAAAGGCTGTGACATATCAGAAATGACGGCCATCGTCTGCCGGTTGGCTTGTTTGCCGATATCTACCATTAAGCGCGCTAGGGCTAAAGCATCTGCTTCTTGTTTCATAAACGCACCGGTCCCTACTGTCACATCTAACACAATCGCATCAGCACCTGCAGCAATTTTTTTACTCATAATCGAGCTGGCAATTAACGAAAGGACATCTACAGTTGCTGTCACATCTCTTAACGCATATAACTTTTTATCAGCGGGTGCTAAGTTTTGCGACTGTCCCATCACGGCTACACCGATATCGTTGACTTGCTGGATAAAGGCCTGTTCGGTCATCTCTGTCTGAAAGCCAGGAATCGCTTCTAACTTATCAATCGTACCTCCCGTATGCCCCAGACCGCGTCCTGACATTTTTGCAACTGGAACCCCGATGCTTGCTACAAGCGGCGCTAATACAAGGGTTGTCGTATCCCCAACGCCTCCTGTTGAGTGTTTATCTACTTTAATACCGTGAATAGACGATAAATCAAGACATGCTCCAGAACGGGCCATCGCAAGCGTTAACGCTGCTGTTTCTTCATCTGTCATCCCTTCATAATAAATGGCCATCAGCAGTGCACTCATCTGATAATCAGGAACTTTATCTAACGTATACGCTTCAATAAACGCCTCAATTTCTTGTTGTGAAAAAGTGCCCCCATCACGTTTTTTTTGAATTAAATCTACCATCCGAACCACAAAAGATTCCTCCCCTCATCCACTGCGCGTTACTGCTACCTTTTAGTAAATCGCTTACATCAAGCTTACAGAATACGTTAAGATTTGTCAATGACAAGTCTTAAGCACGCGCTCTTTGTTTTCTTTCTTTTTTCTGTCTACGGATCATATCCCCGACTTCAACAGGATGATCCATAGGCAGCATCACTGTCATCATCGCATGCGGTGCTTTATCAATTACTTGACCTTCTTCATCCCACATCTGCTTAATTTCTTGCGTTACCCGTCTAAAACCAGGACCATAACACTCAATATGATCTCCTACAGAAAAGTGATTACGCTGTCTAATGGTTGCCATCTTTGTGTCTGGATCATAAGCCATCACTTCACCGATAAACTGATATTCAGGAATTTTCCGCCGCTTGCCAAACAGCTGCTCTTCTTCAGTAGGTTCATGATAATAAAATCCTGTCGACAGCTCGCGTTGGGCCACTTTCCAAAGCTCATCAATCCACTCCTGCTTACATACATAATGCTCAGGATCATTAAGATAGGCATCAACCGCTGCTTTATAAACATTAGATACAGTTGATACGTAGTGAATAGACTTCATCCGTCCTTCAATTTTTAAGCTGTCCACACCATTTTCGATAAACTCTGGAATGTGTTCAATTAATGATAAATCTACCGCACTCATAGAAAACGGCTCTTCGGCTTGACTGCCTACAATCAGTGATCTGCGCTCACTGACTTCTTCACCAAACGGCATATCAAATAAATCATATTTCCAGCGACAAGACTGCGAACATCCTCCGCGGTTAGCATCGCGCTGTGACATATGATTAGATAGCGTGCATCTTCCTGAATAAGAAATACACATCGCCCCGTGAATAAACGCTTCAATTTCAATATCGGTTGCAGCACGAATCGCTGCTAACTCCTCCATTGAAATTTCTCTTGCTAAAACAACACGCTCTAATCCTTCACGCTGCCAAAATTTAAGCGTTTCGATATTAGTTGCAGAAGACTGTGTTGAAAGGTGTACGGGAAGTCCTGGCGCTTCTGTAACACATAGCTCAATTAAAGCAGGATCTGAGACAATCGCAGCGCGCACCCCTAAATCACGAATCGTTCTAAAAAACTCACCTGCTCCTGCTGCATCTCCTTCATGAGTGACCATATTTGCGGCTACATAGACTTGTGCACCGTGTTTTTTCGCAAACTGAACACCTTCTTGCATCTCATCATAACTAAAATTTCCTGCTCGGCTTCTAAGTCCGTACGCATTACCGCCAATATAAACCGCATCGGCACCGTAGTGAATCGCTGTTTTTAGTTTTTCAAGCGTTCCTGCAGGTGCTAATACTTCAGGTCGTTTTAATTGTTTTTCTTTCATCATCGCTCTCCTTTATCTTATTTAATGGCATCAGGATCTAAATAGAAAAAGCCTGTATCTAAGCCGCGCTCCTCAGGATGTAGCTTCCGTACCTGTTCTTTCATAGCTGCACCCATCTGCTCTGTAAACTGATCTAGATGAAGCATCGCTTTTGCCTTAGCATATAACGCAACCATCTTTACAAACTCTGCTTCTGGTGTATAAAGGCCATCTAATTTCCAGTGCGTATATCCATAATCAACAAGCATCTTTAGTTCAGAAGTCAGTAAAATATCATTATTCGCAAAAATATGGGTCCCTTGAACATCTTCATAAATCGCATAATGTGTCGTAGGATCTTCTGGCTCTGAGATAAATAAGCCGCGCTCTTTACCGACCGATTCTTCAGATCCAATATATGAGAAGAAGTTTCTAACCAGCTTTCGTTTCGAATGATGAATACATGTCGGACCATAGACTAAAATCTCCCCAAAAATCTCTAGCTGATCAGCCATCATTTTGAGCTCTTCAAAAGGCACTTCCCGGGCAATCACTGCACCGATCGCTCCTTTTTTGCCCCAAAAATTGATTTGTCTGGCACTTGTGACCATTGTCTCTCCATCATAAACAAAGGGTATTGAAAGCCCTAACTCATCTAACACATAAATCACACCCGGATCTCCTATCACGCACCGGTCAACCCCAATTTGATCTAAAAACGTTAAATATTCTGGAATCTTTTTCATATCGTCAGGATGCATAATAGCATTAACAGCCACACTCACCTTTTTCCCATACTCATGGGCTAAAGATACAATATCTGCTTGTGCTTCTCTTGAAAAAGAGCTAGGCAGTCGCAAACTAAAATCAGCTTCTCCAATCAGTAACACATCTGCTCCCGCCTCTAAAAGGGCGCGTGCTTGTGCTTGTGATGTACATGTTGTTGTTATCTCAATCACACAAGATCCTCCTTAAGATGTTATTTTTTAAGACCGCATCATGATCCCCTAAGCGCGTCTTTACTGGCTCATTATACAATATTTCTAAGGATTTATCTATAAGGGGAGATATCAAAACACGCATCTGTATTTGTTTTTTTATTCACAAACTTACGAAAAATATATACAAAAAAGATCCTTTCAACTGACTTTTTACCGGCATTTCGCTACAATAAAGATAAGCATAAGGAAAGGATGTGACTGAAGGGAGACCTTCAAAACTTATGAAAATATTAGTCGTTGATGATGATCGTGAAATTGTGGAATTACTGAGCATATACTTACAAAAAGAAGGCTATCAAGTGGAAAAAGCTTATAACGGCCAAGAGGCACTTTCTAAACTAAAAACGGCACAACCGCCTATTGATTTAATGGTGCTTGATATTATGATGCCGGTGATGGATGGGATGGAAGTGGTTCAAGAAGTCAGAAAAGATAGTGCAATTCCTATTTTAATGTTAACCGCAAAAACTAGTGATCCTGAAAAAATTGAAGGCTTAGTTGCTGGAGCAGATGATTATGTGACAAAACCGTTTAATCCATTAGAAGTGATGGCGCGCATTAAATCGTTACTTCGAAGAAGTAATATGACGGTCATGCAAGAGGCTCCCCCTGATGTGTTAGAAGTAGGGCCTTTAATTATTAAAAAAGAATCTCATGAAGTTAAAACCGATACTGGAGCAGACATTCAACTTACCGCTTTAGAATTTGGGATTTTATACCTTTTAGCCAGTCACCCTAATCGTGTCTTTAGTGCGGATGAAATTTTTGAACGCGTCTGGCAACAAGAAATTTTAGTATCCGCTAAAACCGTCATGGTCCACGTCAGTCACTTGCGTGATAAAATTGAAGCGGCAACCGGTGGAGAGAAAGTCATTCAAACTGTATGGGGAGTCGGATATAAAATTGAAGATTAGTCATTCTTTTGCTTCCCAACAAAAAATTAAGCTTGCTTCAAAAGAAAAACGAGACTTATTTTTAGAAGGCTTTTTAACGTTTATTTTACTGATTTTATTAAATTTAGCGACGATCGTGGTATTAGAATATATCATTAACATATCCACTCCGTTTTATCATTTTTGGATCTCTTTTTATCATTTTATCGAAGAGTTAACGAAAAGATCAAAATGGCTCAGCCCTGAGTTTATTTTTGTAACCCTCTTTATCATCATTGATGGACTGATCCTTTACTGGCGTATTTTAAGACGCTACAGGCAACATTTATTAAAACATATTATCGATGAACTGCATTTTATTGCCCAAGGCAATTATGATCACAGAATCCCATTTGAACTTGGTGGAGATTTAGGGCGTATTATTGATAGTATCAATATTTTAGTTGAAAGTACAATGAACGCCTTAGAAGAAGAACGGCGTATTGAACAATCAAAAGATGAGCTCATTACCAATGTCAGTCATGATCTTAGAACCCCCTTAACTTCTATTTTAGGCTACTTAAGCTTAATTGAAGCCAAAGAATATGACAGTGAAGCAGAATGTGCACACTTCTCACATATTGCTTATGTCAAAGCCCAACAAATGCAGTCATTAGTGGATGACTTATTTGAGTTTACTAAAATGCGCAGCACATCTGTACAGTTATCCTTAATGCAGTTTGATATGTTGCAGCTCCTCATTCAAGTAGCAATTAGCTTTGAGTTAGAAGCTGAAGCACAAGGGATTACCATTGATGTCATCTCACCGAATGAGAGCCTTTGGATGTGTGGAGATAATGAAAAGCTAGTCCGCGTATTTTCTAATTTAATCAGTAATGCACTGCACCACGGCCATCAAGCAACCATCATTCAGCTGATAGCTAAAGAACATGATGGTCAAATTCAAATAACCGTTCGAAATAACGGAGAAAAAATTCCTAAAACAGCACTCCCTCATCTATTTGACCGGTTTTACCGCGTTGAAATGTCGCGCTCACAAACAACAGGTGGCTCTGGATTAGGACTTGCGATTACAAAAAGTATTATTTTACTCCATCAAGGAACAATTTATGCCTTATCCAATGATCAGTGGACTTCTTTTGTCATCACTTTACCAAAACAAGGACCTACAAATAAAGAAGACGCTCCCTCTGAAAATATCTCAGAATGACTCTTGTCGAATATCTTATTTTTCGT
>JASLFJ010000100.1 GCA_030150665.1 Enterococcaceae bacterium | reverse complement strand
GATTAAGCCAGCAGATCCTAAAAAAGCACGTATTCCTTTGAAAAAAGGCTTAGATACACGTTTTTATGGTGGATATGTTGGACCTGTAACCGCATTTAGTGCATTTATTGAGTATAAAAAAGGTAAAAAACAACAATCTACTTTTGAGATTGTAGGGATTCCAATTAAAGACATAAGCGTGTACCGAGCTGATGTTACTCATTACTTAACCGAATTAGGCTATCAAGATCCTAAAGTACTTGTAGAGTTACCAAAATATAGTTTATTTGAATTAGATAATGGAAAACGAAGAATGTTAGCGAGTGCTAAAGAAGTACATAGAGCTAATGAATTTGTGGTATCTAACCGGTTGAAGACGCTAATATATCATATGAAAAAAGCATTAGATCAACATATGACAAGTATTCAATATTTAGAAAAAAATAGAGCATTATTTGATGAATTGATGCAAGTAATTAATGAATTTTCTGTTAAATATGTGCAACAAGATAAAAATTTGGAAAAAATTAATCAGTTGTATGCGCAATATAAATCACAAGATATTTTAGAGTTAGCTCAGTCTACATTAAATTTATTAAAATTTGTTCAAATAGGTGCATCTTCTGAATTTAAATACTTTGATTATAAAATAGGTCAATATCAATATAAAAATAAGCAAGATAGATTAGAACTATTTGATGGGGTATTGATTTATCAGTCCATTACAGGGTTGTATGAAACAAGAATTAAAGTAGGTGATCTTAAATGAGTTGGCGTGTTTTAGTAGTTAATAGACATTGTAAATTAACGTTTAAAAATAATTATTTAGTGTATAGAAATCATGCAGAACATGAGATGATTCATTTATCAGAAATTGATATTTTAATGTTAGAGACAACAGATATTACCATTACAACGATGTTGCTTTCTAAATTAGTCTCTTATGGGGTATTAATTATTTATTGTGATGAGAAGCGAATGCCTATCGCTTCTCTTACCCCTTATTATGGTAGGCATGATAGCTCACTGCAGTTAAAAAAGCAGCTAGGATGGGATTTAGAATATGGATTAGAAGTGTGGACAGAGATTATTTCTCAAAAATTAGTTAATCAAAGTCGATTATTGAAACGTAATTATTTTTTTGAAGACTCAGATAAAATCTTATACTTTCATGATGATCTGGAAGTAGGAGACCCTTCAATTAGAGAAGGTCATGCAGCTAAAGTTTATTTTTCTGCCTTATTTGGTAAAGAGTTTACAAGAAAAGATTCTAATAAAATTAATAGTGCTTTAGATTATGGATATACATTAATTTTAAGTATGTTTTCTAGGGAAATTATTATGAATGGATGTATGACTCAATTAGGACTGAAGCATTGTAATCAATTTAATCAATATAACTTAGCGAGTGATATTATGGAGCCGTTTCGATGTCTTGTCGATGATATTGTGTTTGTTAATAAGCATCATGATTTTCATGAAATAAAAAGAGATTTACTAACATTATTTCAGAATAAATATATTTATAAAAACAAACAGATGTTTTTAACGAATATTGTCAAAGATTATACAAGACATGTGATTAAGTGCTTAAATAAAGAAGAGGAAGGAGTTCCTGAGTTCAGGATATGAGTTACCGATATATGAGAATGTTAGTATTTTTTGATTTACCAACAGATCAAGCAGAAGATAGAAAAGCGTACCGAAAATTTAGAAAATTTTTAATTAAAGAAGGATTTTTAATGCACCAATATTCTGTTTACAGTAAGATCTTATTAAATTCATCGAATGCGAAAATAATGTTAGACCGACTTCATAAAAATAAACCAAAAAATGGATCGGTGAGTGTACTTACAATTACAGAAAAACAGTTTGCGAAAATGGTTTATTTGACAGGATCAAAAGATCAACGACTTGCGAATACGGATAAAAGAGTTGTATTTTTGGGGGATGAACATGATTAGTTTTAATTTATTTTCATTAGAAGAACCAATTGATATTAATGGATTTACCTATTTTGTTTTAGAAGATCATGATTGTTTTTCACAAATGGTCAAAGAGTTATTAAATTATATAGGTATTGGAAATTTGCGTATATTTGATCGTTCTTATGAGACTGTTTATGAACGAGAATTAATGCTTATTACAGACTTTTTAACATTTAATTTAAATAACTCTACTGTATTAAAATCAATTTATAAAGATCTAGAAGATCAATTTAATGATAATCTAGAAGCAAAGTCTAAACTTGAGCAACTCACTTATCAAATTACAGATATTATTTCTGAAGAGCTCATTGAACATGAATTAAATTTAAGTTTTGGAGAGATTACACTTCAAGAATTATTTAAGGATTTAGATATTAAGGTAGATTATGTAGGAACTACCTTTCCTGATAAAATGATGGATATTATTCAAGTATTTAAATATTTAAAGAAAAAAAGACTGTTAATTTTTGTGAATACACATGCTTACTTCACACCAGAAGAAATGATTCGTATTAAAGAATATATAGAACTTCAACAAATTGATGTGCTTTTTGTTGAAAAATATAAGATGCCAGGCATTGAAAATCATATTTTAGATGAAGATTATTATTTTTATCGTGAAGTTGTGGTATAATTAAATAAAAATAACTTTTAGAGTTTTGTTTTGTTTTAGAGCTATGTAGTTTTGATTACCACCAAAACTTTGGTGGTTATAAGTGGTACTAAACGCAAGTTTTAGAGCTATGTAGTTTTGATTACCACCAAAACTATCGTGGCGACTGGCAGGGATTAGGTTATGTTTTAGAGCTATGTAGTTTTGATTACCACCAAAACCTTATAGAAAGTTTCACACGAAGCGCTAACGTTTTAGAGCTAT
>JASLFJ010000150.1 GCA_030150665.1 Enterococcaceae bacterium | reverse complement strand
GTCACTGGTGATGGTCGCAGCGAGTAATAATCGCTTAGATGTTGTGGAGTATCTGATCGCGCAAGGCGCCGATCTTAATAAAGTCACCACCGAACAGAATCCTAATCGACCCTCCTATAATCAGAGTGCATTGAGTTATGCTTGCCAAAATGATTATAAAGAGATGCAAGCACTACTCATTGCGCATGGTGCGATCAATCATCGCACCGGTGATGCAACTTGTCAGTAAATCTAGTCAGTATTAGTTAAAGCATTAATAAAGTATCAATAATAGTATCTGCGCATCAAGATTGATGTTATCTAGTTTAGTTTTGGATCAATCTTGAGCGCTTTTTTTTAAGCCGTTCTCTGATAAATCATTAAACGACCTCGATAAGGTTCATTGTTAACAGGGCTCGTTAATAGCAGCATCTCTATTAAACTAAAGCCATATTGTGCCATGGCGCGTTTAAAATGGTTATGGTATCCGCGATTAGGATCGATAATCCAAACGGTAGATCTTTTATGACCAAAGCGATCGATCAGTTGGGCGACCTCTTTTGCCGCATTGGGTTCATAGAGAACATCACTGGCGATGATGTGATCATATTGAGATTGGAGAAGGGGCGCATTAGTATCCTCTAAAGAGGGGGTTGGAACATCCCCCCATTGACTATGTTTAAAGCGAATCGTGGGAATCTTATTTTGTTCGCTATTTTTTTGTAGAAATTTTCCGGCAAGTGGATGTCGATCACTGGCGGTTATATCGTAACCTAATAGTTTTGCGGTCATACTGGCAATACCAAGGCCACAACCAATCTCAAGGAGCGACTGATCTTTTGCTATCGGGCGTTTAATTAATTTATTGGCTAATTGAATACTAGAGGGCCAGAGCATTCCAAAGAGAGGCCAAGCAGCGGAACAGATACCGAGTCTTGCAGCTTGGTTGAGTGGGTCGAAGAATTGTTGTTGATCGAAGAGGGAGGTGATATTCAGCGAGAGATCAGGATGAATCTCGACCTGCTGCTCTTTAGTCTTATAGGGAGTTATATTATTCATGAATGCGTATGAAGATGCCTCGCTTAATTGCCAATAGAATATTCACTATCGCAAATCCCCTGTCATAAAGCTAATAATGGGGAATATAAATAACATTTTGAAAATAGCATTTTGAAAATGGCATTTTGAAAATAATATTTTTCCTGCCTAAAAATGTAATCCCTTACATTTTGTAACTAACAAAAGCTCCCCAAAAAACATTTAACAAAGCACCTAGCAAAACATTTAGTAAAACACTCAATAAAACACTCAATAAAACATTCAATAAAACATTCAATAAAACATTCAATAAAACATTAAATAAAACACTCAATAAAATCCCATAAAAATAACTAGTCAACAATTTTTAAAATATTTTTTATTATCCGTCGCAATGCTTAAGATGCCTTTAAGATTAAATTGTCATGATAATGATACCGTTAGTCGGTAGAAGCATAAAATAGCAAGTAAGAGGCGATAAAATGGTAAGAGAGAAGCAGATTGTTTGGGGGGTATTGATCCTCTCCTTTCTTTTATGGGGTGCAGATGTTGTTAGCAATTATAGTGCAAGCGATTGGGGCGTATGGCTTTGGCGTAAGGAGCTTATCAATCTGACCGGTATCTTAGCGCTTATTCCGATGGGCGTTATTATGTTATTAGCGCTTCGTCCTCGATTCTTAGAGCCGCTCTTTAATGGGATGGATAAGATCTATTATGTCCATAAATGGTTAGGGATCTGGGCGATTACAGCAGCGCTTCTTCATTATGGTGTTAAATTGAGTAAGAGTTTCTTAAAGCCCTATTTTGAACAAGGTCCTAAGCCGAAAGCGGAGACACTTGCTTGGCTCGATAGCTATCACTCCTTAGCAAAAGATGTGGGGGAGATCCTCTTCTATCTCTTTGCCATTATGCTCATTATTACACTGCTGAAAAAGATCCCTTACCGATTTTGGCGGAAAATTCATAAAGTGATGGGTTCACTCTTTTTAGCCGTTGTTTTCCATACGGTTGTTTTAGCACCGGCACGTTATTGGGGGGAGTCGCTCGGCATTGTTTTGATCGTTATAATGCTCATTGGTATTTATGCTGCATTGGTCTCTCTTTTCGGGTTTATTGGTCGCGGTAAGCGTTATCAGGCAACGATTAAATCGCTCGACTTCTCCGCAAATAGCGCCATTGTGGATTGTGAAATGCCGATGAATTGGATGCATACTTCAGGGCAATATGCTTTTGTGCAACATCCAGCGTATAAAGAACGACATCCATTTACGATTGCATGATGATCAAACAATCCGCTTTGCGATTAAGGAGTTAGGGCATTATACGCGTAAGATCCCTAAACGTTGGAAAGTGGGGGATAGACTCAATATTGAAGGGCCTTATGGTCGATTCTCATATGAGAGCTCACTTTTACCGAAACAGATCTGGATTGCCGGCGGCGTTGGAATTACCCCTTTTATTGCTTGGTTAGAATCCTTGCAAGGGAAAGTGTCGAAGTATGATATCACTCTCTATTATCTCGTAAGAAATCGAGATGAAGCGTTAATGGTCGATTATTTGGTAGCGCTTGCTGAGAAAGCAGGAGTTACACTATCTATTCATTATAGTGATGAGAAA
>JASLFJ010000029.1 GCA_030150665.1 Enterococcaceae bacterium | reverse complement strand
ATCATGATAACGTAAACAGAGTTGTTTTCCTTTTTTGAAAACAACTCTTTATTATTATGAAGTTCTTTTGTTTTTAGAAAAACGGATAAAGATTTTTTGATTAAGATATTGTATAATAACAACATAGTGACTACTAGGTTTATGTTAAGGGATTTGGTTAAGGAGAGAGGATGTATGGCAAAACAAGCGTTATTAAAACATATAGAAGCAGTAAAAGTAGAATTAGATTTGTTAAAAGATGCTTTACTTGCAGATAATGATTATGGAATTTATCAGTATTTAATTCATCATTATGACGATATAAAACAAGAAGAAGCACGATCATTTTCTGAAGTATTATATCCTAAACTCATTGATTATTTGGCTGAACATTTTCCATTTTTAAAAACAGAATTTGATCCTGATTCAGGTAAGATTAACCTTTATTTAGGACACTGGTATCGTGCAGAACATCTTGGTTATATTGATGTAGTTTATTTAACTGTTGTTTTAGAACAAAGTGTTGTTAATTATTTAGAAAAATATGAACGTAATCAAGATGTGTTTAAATTAAATATGATTGCTTTAGAAGAATTACAGACGAGTGAAGCTTATTATCAAGAAAAAAAAGAAAAAGAAAAAGAACGATTACTTCGTATTAAGCATCAATTAGCGCAAATTGATGCAGAACCAGAAGAAAGAACGCTTTTTGGAAAGCCTAAAAATCCAGAAGTATTAGAAGAACGCTCTTCTTTAGAACATAAAATTAAGCAACATCAATTACGAATTGAACAGTTAGATGATGAGTATAAATTAGAGCGTGTTGATATTTTAAACCGAATTGTATTTCCAGAGTTAGATACATTAGAAGCTTTAAAATTACAAGATTTTGTAACTTCTATGGGTTATGCTGAAGTTGTTAAATTATATGATTCGGTTGAGCAATTTATTTATCATCTTCTGTCAATTTCAGATGATGCGTATTTCACTTATTTAAAGCAGCTGACATTAGATCCTGATCATTTAGAAGCACGATCAGTACCTAAAGATCAGGAAGATGATACCGCATCCTCTAAAAAGCAAGATGAGCAACACCATCAACCATCAATGCCGAATACACCGTAAAGGAGCCTATATTATGAGTATTTTACAGCAATTGACGGAGTTTCAGCAGTTATTTAATCAAGGCGCCGATATTTTAAACGAGACACAAAAACATATTCAAGAACATACGTCTTATCGTCAAAGACAGATGATGTATCAATCTGTTTTGTGCCAAGAAGGGGCATTTTCTAAAGCAATTGATACTTTTGTTGGATTATTAACAGATTCTATTTTTCAAGAAGATGCTTCAGATTTATTTCGCTTAACTTATTTTGCCTCTGAATTTGTCACAGCAGCAGCACATAAAGGAATGAGTCCGCGCAGTCACAACTGGCAAGTGACTTCAAAAAAACAATGGATTTGTTTAGAACAAGAAGGAGTTATTCTTGCTAAAATTCAAGTGGTTTATCATTTAGAAGAACGGAAAATCCGTTTATTATTTGAGGACCAAGTGTTTTGTAGTATTATGCTACACAGTAATATTGTGTTAATACATGAAGATTTTTTTTATCAATCAGTGCAATTAGAATCCATGCATGAATATTTATCTTTACTTATGATATTTATAGAGCGTCTTAATACAGGATATCAGTTGCTTGACTATACAGTTCACCTAGGAGTATTAAATCATGATGATCAAGCAATCACAAAACGCAGCATGCTTTCTATTGAGGAAGATCTTAATGCGTTATTACTGGCGCTTTATGATGGAGATTTACCGATTTTAATGCAAGAAGATCATCATCATTATTATGTCTGTTTAGAACAAGGAACATTATATATTCAGATTAATCATCAAGAAGATCAAAGAGCAATTTTTGAACTTACGTTTCATTCAGACGATCAGCTGAGCTTTTTTGATCTATTATTAACTTATCCAACATTGCGCCAGTGGTTTTTTATGTATGAAACACCACCTCTTCCTGTAGGAGATGAGTCTGTTAATGAAGTTTAGTCATTTTATTCCGGTATTTATTGTTTCCTTACTACTTTTATCCAGTTGTGGTAATGCTTCTTTTAAAACCCAACAGGAAATCGATAATTTATGTAAAGTGATGCCTGAACAGATACAAAAGCTAGATATTGATGAGGTTATACTTAATGAAGATGAAGTATTGATTACATTAACTAATAAAAATCCTGATCCTATATGGGAAGATAGTGCACAAAGAATATGGCATTATAAAATTAAAGATCAAGATCAATGGTATGAAGCAGAAACGTTATCTGAGCAAGGACATCTTATTTTGATTCCAGAAAAAGAGACAGTTACCTTATCATTAAAACAGCCAAAGATCAATAAAGAAGTGAGTACATATCAGTTAAGCTTGTTTTTACATACAGATCAAGATCAGTGGTGTCAATCCATTCATATTGATATATTATAAATTTAAAGGAGTGTGTTTATGATGCATTATGATCATCAATCTATTGAAAAAAAATGGCAAGATTATTGGAAAAATCATCATACATTTAAAACAACAGAAGATCCCGATAAGCCTTATTTTTATGCGCTTGATATGTTTCCTTATCCCTCTGGACAAGGGCTTCATGTAGGGCATCCTGAAGGCTATACAGCAACAGATATTTTAGCACGTATGAAGCGGGCGCAAGGATATAACGTATTACATCCGATGGGATGGGATGCGTTTGGTCTTCCTGCAGAACAATATGCACTGGATACAGGTAATGATCCTGCTATTTTTACAGAACAAAATATCGAAGTATTTCGTAAGCAATTAAATGCGCTTGGATTTAGTTATGATTGGGACCGTGAGATTAACACAACAGATCCAGAGTATTATCATTGGACACAGTGGATTTTTGTTCAGCTCTTTAAACGAGGGCTTGCCTATGAAGCGGAAGTCCCTGTAAACTGGTGTCCAGCATTAGGAACCGTATTAGCTAATGAAGAAGTGATTGATGGTAAATCAGAGCGAGGAGATCATCCTGTATATCGCGTGCCGATGAAACAGTGGATGTTAAAAATTACAGATTATGCTGATCGATTATTAGAAGATTTAGATCTTGTTGATTGGCCAGAAAATATTAAAGAAATGCAGCGTAATTGGATTGGACGCTCTGAAGGAGCGCGCGTTCAATTTAAAGTAGCCGGTCATGAAGATCAAGTCATTGAAGTATTTACAACACGTCCAGATACATTATTTGGTGTTACTTATGTTGTTTGTGCACCTGAGCTTTCGTTAGTTCAAGATATTGTGACTCCAGAACAAAAAGAAGCTGTTGAAGCTTATCAAGAAGCCGCTGCTAAGAAGTCTGATTTTGACCGTACAGAACTTGCTAAAGAAAAAACAGGTATCTTTACAGGAGCCTATGCAGTTCATCCTGTAACAGGTGCTGAAGTTCCGATTTGGGTGGCTGATTATGTGTTAGGCAGCTACGGAACAGGGGCAGTGATGGCAGTTCCTGCACATGATGAGCGAGACTATGAGTTTGCGAAAAAACATCATCTATTGATCAGACCAGTTATTGAAGGTAGTGATATTGAACTACGTGCTTATACTGAAGACGGACCTCATATGGCTTCTGACTTTTTAGATGGCTTATATCAAGAAGAAGCTAGTCAAAAAATGATTGAGTGGTTAGAAGCTCATGATGCAGGATATGCTGAAGTGACGTACCGCTTACGGGACTGGTTATTTTCTCGTCAGCGCTACTGGGGAGAGCCGATTCCTGTGATTCACTGGGAAGATGGGACAACAACAGCGGTTTCTGAAGAAGAGCTTCCTGTTGTGTTACCAAAAACTGATGAGATTCAACCTAGTGGGACCGGTGAGTCACCTTTAGCAAATATAACAGAGTGGGTTCATGTTGTGGATCCAAAAACTGGTAAAAAAGGAAAACGTGAAACAAATACAATGCCACAGTGGGCAGGAAGTTCATGGTATTTCTTAAGATTTATTGATCCGCATAATCAAAAAGCACTGGCTGATTATCAAAAATTAGAGGAATGGTTGCCTGTAGATATTTATATTGGCGGTGCAGAACATGCGGTACTGCATTTATTATATGCTCGTTTTTGGCATAAGTTTTTATATGATATCGGAGTGGTACCTACCCCTGAACCGTTTCAAAAGCTCTTTAATCAGGGAATGATTTTAGGAGAAAACAATGAGAAAATGTCTAAATCTCGTGGTAATGTCGTAAATCCTGATGATGTAGTCGACCAATACGGAGCAGATACGTTACGTCTTTATGAAATGTTTATGGGACCTCTTGATGCTTCCATTGCTTGGAGTGAACAAGGGCTTGAAGGCAGTCGTAAGTTTTTAGATCGTATTTGGCGCTTGATGGTTGATGATAAAGGAGCATTAAGAGATCGTATTACAACGATTAATGATGATTCACTGACAAAAGTTTATCATCAAACTGTAAAGAAAGTTACCGAAGATTATGAAGCACTACGTTTTAATACAGGCATTTCCCAGTTGATGATTTTTATCAATGAAGCGTATAAAGCAGATGCGTTATATATAGGTTATTTAGAAGGATTCTTACAGCTACTTGCTCCAGTTGCACCTCATATTGCCGAAGAATTATGGGAAAAATTAGGACATCAAGAAAGTATTACACATGCTCCTTGGCCAAGTTTTGATCCAGCAGCTTTAGAAGAAGATCAAGTAGAAATTGTTGTACAGATTAACGGAAAAGTACGCAGTAAATTAACAGTTCCTGTAACTGCAGATCAAGCATATTTAGAAACACAAGCTTTAGAAGATGAAAAAATTAAAGAACAACTCACTGATGTTGAGATTGTGAAAGTGATTGTTGTTCCTAAAAAATTAGTGAATATTGTTGTAAAACCTGCGTAATGATTGCTATTTGGGAAGAAAATGCGTATACTAAAAGAGTAAGATGCATAGGGGAGTAGCTAGCAACTTAGGTTGTGATAGTATCATCAGACGCGAAAAAAATTTTTTTCTGGTACTATCTTAAATAGTGAGACTTATGTATGGAGTTTTCCATACATAAGTCTCTTTTTTTATACAAAGGAGGAAGTAAGATGAAACAAAAGACAAATCATCAGTGGTATACGTTATCATTATCAGAAGTAACTGAACGGTTAAAGACACGTGAGTCTGGATTAACACAACAAGAAGTTGAACAGCGTTATGCGCAGTACGGATTAAATGAATTAGTGGCTAGTAAAAAGGTCACCTGGTGGCAGCGTTTATTCAATCAATTTAAAGATGTTATGATTTTAGTGTTAATGGTAGCGGCCCTGCTCTCTTTTTTTATGGGAGATAAAACAGAAGCGATTATGATTCTTTGTGTTGTGTTTTTGATGGCTATTTTTGGTGTGTTTCAAGAATCTAAAGCAGAACAAGCGATTGATGCGCTTAAAGATATGTCCTCTCCTAAAGCACGAGTAAAACGAGGTGGGGATATTTTAGAAATTGACAGTCGAACCCTTGTTCCTGGAGATTTCGTCTTTTTAGAAGCAGGAGATATTGTACCTGCAGATATTCGTCTGATCACTGCGGCTTCATTAAAGGTAGAAGAATCAGGACTTACCGGAGAATCAGTGCCTGTTGAAAAAGAGATAACCGCTCAGCTAAGTCCAGATACACCGATTGGAGATCGGCTAAATATGCTTTATATGAACAGCAGTATTACTTATGGCCGGGCGACAGGATACGTTGTTGCTACGGGAATGGATACAGAAGTAGGGCATATTGCAGCATTATTAAGTGATACGAAGGAAAATGAGACTCCGCTAAAACAAAATTTAAATCATTTAGGAAAAACATTAACAGGTGTCATTTTAGTCATCTGTGTCATTATGTTTTTCATTGGGTGGTTATCTGGACAAAAATCATGGATTGAGATGTTACTGACGGCTGTCTCTTTAGCCGTTGCAGCGATTCCTGAAGGACTTCCTGCGATTGTCACGATTATTTTAGCGTTAGGTACACAAAAAATGGCACAGCGTCATGCGATTATTCGAAAATTACCCGCTGTAGAAACATTAGGCAGTACTGAAATTATTTGTTCGGATAAAACAGGAACATTAACGATGAATGAAATGACTATTGAAGCACTTTATCGCTGTGATCATCAGGATGATGTGTCCTTATTTTCTATGCATCCACCGTTTTATACGTTGTTTTTATTATGTAATGATACAAAGCAAGATGATACCGGGGATTTTTTAGGAGATCCAACAGAAACAGCATTTTATAAATATGTCAGTCAATACAATGATGAGGTAAAAGCACTCGATAAAGCCTATCCTCGTATTGCAGAGATTCCTTTTGATTCAGATAGAAAACGAATGACTACGGTTCATCAAACACAAGATCAAGGGTATTTAGTCGCAACAAAAGGAGCACCAGATGTGTTGCTTGATTTATGTCAATGGACGCTTAACAGTCACGGAGACATAGTTCCGATGACAGGTGCACTGCGTGAAGAGTTTGAAACACTAAATGCATCGTGGGCCCAACAAGCATTTCGCGTACTTGCTGCGGCTTATCAATATGTCGATAAATTGCCTGAGACACTTTCAGATGTAGAAAAAGGGCTTATTTTTGTCGGATTTGCAGGAATGATTGATCCAGAAAGAGAAGAGGCGAAAGCGGCTGTATTAGAGGCAAAAGCGGCTGGGATTAGACCTATTATGATTACAGGAGATCATCCTGTTACAGCACGGACGATTGCGATGCGTCTTCATATTTTATCAAAAGATCAACAAGAAGAAGGCGTGATTACAGGAGCACAGTTAGATCAGCTTTCTGATCAAGCCTTTGATCAATGCGTCACAGAGTATTCTGTATATGCACGGGTTTCTCCAGCACATAAAGTACGGATTGTTAAGGCGTGGCAAGATCAACATAAAATTGTTGCAATGACTGGTGATGGGGTAAATGATGCTCCAGCGCTTAAAGCAGCAGATATTGGTATTGGTATGGGGATTACAGGGACTGAAGTTTCTAAAAGCGCAAGTGATATGGTGCTTGCTGATGATAATTTTTCAACGATTATTGTTGCGGTGAAAGAAGGACGTAAAGTCTTTAGTAATATCCAAAAAACAGTACAGTATTTACTGTCTGCTAACTTAGGAGAGGTGCTTACTGTCTTTTTAGCGACACTATTTCATTGGGATACGTTACTCCCGATTCATCTATTATGGATTAATGTTGTTACAGATACCTTTCCTGCCATTGCCTTAGGGGTTGATCCAGCTGGTGATCAGATTATGGAGCAGCCTCCTCGAGGAAAATCAAGTAACTTTTTATCAGGGGGTGTGCGAAGTAGTATTATCTATCAAGGGGTTTTAGAAGCTGCCATTACTTTAGGGGTGTATGCTTCAGCGATTATTTGGCCCGTTCATGAGACTTATGAAGCTATTCATGCAGATGCGTTAACTATGGCTTATGTGACACTTGGGTTATTACAACTGTTTCATGCATTTAATGTCAAATCCGTACATCAGTCTATTTTGACACGTAAGACATTTGAAAATAAATGGTTTAATGGGGCTATTTTCCTTTCTTTTGTTTTATTAGCAGCTACGGTTGTTGTTCCTGGACTCAATGATATTTTTTCAGTCGCTCATTTAGATACGCATCAGTGGCTGATTGTAGCTTTAGCTTCATTTAGTATTATTCCTATTGTAGAACTGATTAAATGGGGACAGCGTATGTTTCTTAAATAAAAAAATCTATAGGCTCAGCCTATAGATTTTTTATCAACTATATGTTAGTGCTTCAACATGATAAGTACCCTGGAATGATTCATCATTTAAAACCATGGTTTGCCTCTTTTTACCGTTTAAAATACCATCGAAATGAACAAGATAAAGGTTTTAGATGAGCTCTTTTTATGGTGAGGCAAGTTGTTTGTGATCATCATTGAAATATTGAGTTTAATATATTGATGATTTTTTTGTGTTAAAATAGTTTATCTCAAAAAAATACGCCTTGACAAACGTCAAAGCGTATTTTTTTATTCGATAGGACCCTTCCACTGACTCATGCCTCCTGTGACATTATAGACATCTTGAAATCCATGTTCTACAAGCCATTGACTGGCATTTAATGAGCGCATGCCTGAAAGACAGATGATATAATAAGTCTTTTTTGGATCTAGCTGTTGATATGTTTCTGTCAATGTACTTAAGGGTATATTGATGGCTTCTGGAATATGGCCTTCTTGGTATTCATCTATTTCACGAACATCAAGCAAGACAGCAGTATCAGGTAAAGGTAATTTTTGATATAAAGTTTCATTGGAAATATTATTCATAGACACACTCCTCTGGTCGAACCGTTGAATAAAGATGGAAGGCACCATCTAAGTTCAACACGTCAAATCCGTGTTGTTTTAAAATACGTTCTGCAACGTAACTGCGTAATCCACTACGACAGCTAACGATATAGGGTTGTTTTGGATCAAGCTCATGAAGACGATCTCTAAGTTGATTTAATGGGATATTTATAGAATCTTTAAAGCGACCTTCAATAAGTTCTCGTTCATCACGAACATCTAAAATGTGACGTCCTTGTGCTATATAATCATTGAGTTCATACCACTGAATATTTTCGCTAATCCCTTCCATTAAGTTCAGCGCTGCATAGCCTAAAATATTGACAGGATCTTTTGCGGCACCAAAGGGTGGTGCATAAGAGAATTCTAACTCTGGTAAATCTTGAACAGTAAGTCCTGCTTTAATCGCTGTAGCTAAAATATCGATACGTTTATCTACTCCTTGAGCTCCGATTCCTTGTGCGCCGTAAATTGCTCCTGTTTCTTTATTAAAGATAAGTTTTAATAGTAAATCTTGTGCTCCTGGATAATATCCAGCGTGATCTTTACCGCTAATATGTACAACTGATGGTGTTAATCCAGAAAGACGCGCTGCACGTTCACTAAGTCCTGTAGAAGCTGCCGTAAGGTTAAAGGCACGGACTATAGCTGTTCCGATACTTCCTTTATTTTTACGATCCATTCCAGAAATAACGTCAGCCACTTGGCGACCTTGACGGTTTGCTGGAGATGCAAGTGCGATAAGTGCATCTTCTCCTGTAATTTGTTGTTTTACAATAATCGCATCTCCTACTGCATAAATATCTTTATGACTTGTTTGGTAATGCTCATCAACACAAATACCTCCGCGAAGCCCTGTTTTTAGCCCTGCTTTTAATGCCAGTTCATTTTCTGGAGTAACACCTACCGATAAGATAATAAGATCGGCTTCTAATTGAGACCCATCTTCTAACTCAATTGTTGATCCTTGATCATGAAAGGCTACTGCGGATTGAGAACAGATGACAGAAACTCCGTGTTGTGTGAGTTCTTGTTCAATAAATGCAGCCATTTCTTCATCTAAAGGTGGTAGCACATGCGGTGCTTTTTCTACAATAGTTACTGATAAACCGCGATGAGCTAGATTTTCTGCCATTTCAATACCGATAAATCCTGCACCAATCACGACTGCTTTTTTCGTTGCAGGGGTTAACTGCTGCATAATACGGTCAAGATCAGGTACGTTTCTTAATGTATGAACATTTATTGCTTCTTCTAATCCTTGAATAGGTGGGACAAACGGTTTTGCACCAGGAGATAAGATTAATGCATCATAAGATTCCTCCCATGTTTTTCCGTTATGTGTTACCGTCACTGTTTTTTGTTCAGGATCAATATCTAGTACTTCATGGTTTGTTTTAACATCTAAGTTAAAGCGTGCTTTTAAAGAATCTGGAGTTTGCACCAGTAGTTTTTCACGGTCATCAATTTCTCCAGAGACAAAATAAGGAAGACCACAGTTGGCAAAGGATACGTAAGGCCCTTTTTCAAAAATAATAATTTCAGCATCTTCATTTAAGCGGCGTAATCGTGTTGCAGCAGACATACCTCCTGCAACACCACCTACGATAATAATTTTCATTGTTTATTTTCCTCCTTGAGTCGGTCCATTCCATTGATGCATGCCACCTTTGACATGAATCGCTGAAATACCTTGTTTTTTCAGTTGGCGTACGGCTTTTTTACTGCGCATCCCGGATTGACAAATGACATAAACAGGTTGATGTTGTGGCACATTATCATCTGTTAGTGTATTTAATGGGACATTTTTTGCTTGTCTGATATGACCTTGACGAAATTCACTCGGTGTTCTTACGTCAATTAAGACACATTTTGGATCTTTCTTTAATGCTGCTTTTAAGTCCTCAGTAGTACATGTCGGTACACTGAACCATCCAAAAACCAGGATTATCGCCTCCTTTTAATACCTTGTATGGGTATATATAAACATGAAATAAGTTAAAAGTCAAGCGAAGCACATATATAAATTAATATCATAATATTAAAGGATTTCTATTTTATGAAGATCATAATTATGACCATATAGTAGGAGTTGACGAATATACTTATAGGGGGTATATTTAAACATGTAGAAAATAAGGAGGATGAAGTATGCAAAAACAAAAATTATGGATTATTTTAGGATCAGATATGCCAGCGGTGAGTCTTGCTAAACGATTAAAGCGTTTATCTCCTTTAGATGAGGTGATCGTCATTTATGATGGGAATGCGCCAATGTCTTTAGCCCCAGATATAGCATATTGGTTTGATGAGTTAAGAGTGATGTGGGAAGAAAAGCCAGTCACTTGGCCTGATCAGCTAAAAGCATTAGGCATTTCTGTTTATAATACAGATCAAGTGACTGTTGATCCAAAAGCACAAAAGTTATATTTAGCAGATGATCAAGTGTTCTTTTATGATGGGCTTTTTATTGCAACGTATCAGCAACAAAAACAAGCCTTATTTCCTGATTTGGCCTATCCAGATACATGGGTGGATGCAGATAGCGAGGTCTTGTTATCAAAAGCGCAATTAGCTAAAATAACAGGAGATGTTGTGATTTTAGGAGGCGGTCCGATCAGTGTTCAGCTTGCTGAATATTTAGTAAAGCAAGGGGCTTTTGTTCATATCATTACCGATCAGACGCACCTTTTCCCTAATCTTTTAGATCAAGAGATGGCTGCTTTAGTTCAAGAGGTATGTAGTCAACAAGGGATTGCTTTATCGTTAAATCAACATATTCAAGATATCATCAATGATCATGAACTTATATTAAGTGACGGACACGTAGTAACAGCTGATCACGTTATTGTGCTCCATCAAGAAACACCGGTGCTTGTGTATCCACAAGGTATTTCTAAAGCACTCAGTGAAGATCAAGATGTACTGGAACAGTTACATATTTATCCTATAGAAAGCGTAGGACATCCTCATGCATTAATGCATAAGATTTGGGCATTAACGAATAAAGTGTTAGAAAAAGATACAAGTTTAGATGAGGCGCTTGATACAGAACAGGGAACAGAGGCTCCTGTTTATTTTCAGTGTTTTGATCTGGAAATAGCGAGTTTTGGGATACCAGAGTCAGAGCTAGCTGATCAGGATGATCAAGATCATTATCAAGCTATTCATACGTATCCTACACTTCAAGATCCTGGCATCGGCTCATTAGATCCGATCGCGCTAAAAGTGATTATGGATCCACAAGGGATGTGTTTCGGTGCGCAGGTGATTGGGAAAACAGGTGTTTGGGAGCGTGTGAACCTTTTAAATATGTTGCGGACTTATCAGAAGACGTTACCAAGCATTAAAGGGATTGATTTTGCTTATCATCCACAAAAAACAAAGTGGGTAGATCCACTTCAACAGTTAGGTGCTATATGTGACCTTGTGTTAACAGGACAAATTCCTGTCTTTTCTTGGCAAGAAGTTGATCATTTAGTTGCAGAAGATGCGTATTTATTAGATGTACGAGAAGCCGTAGAAGTGGAACAAGGAACGATAAACACAAGTCATCATATTCCCTTATCTGAGTTAAGTGAACGTATTCAGGAGCTACCTAAAGATCAGATCATCTATGTTTTCTGTCAAGTTGGGTTAAGAGGATACCGTGCAGTACGTTTACTACAAGCTTATGGCTTGACTGCTAAGAATTTAGAAGGTGGCTTTAAAACCTATCAACAAGGCATAAAAACAGTATGGCCCGTTCCCGTTGTAGCGCCACATCAAAATATAGATCAAGGAGTGGAAAAGGTGAAAGAAACAGTAAAGCAAGTCGTTACTGAAGATCGATATACAATTGATGCTACTGTGATGCAGTGTCCAGGACCGATTATTCAAGTCAATGAAACGATGCAAAAGATTCAAGAAGGAGAGACTATTTGTGTTTTATCTTCTGATGCTGGGTTTTATCACGATGTGTGTGCTTGGGCGGAAAAAACAGGAAATAGTGTTTATGAAATGACAGAAGCAGATGGGTTGATGCGTATTCGGCTACAAAAAGGGGGTTTTAAAGTAGCTTCTGTGCAAACAGAAGTATCTCATCTTCAAGATGGAGTGACGATGGTTGTCTTTAGTGGAGATATGGATAAAGTTTTAGCATCGATGATTATTGCCTCTGGAGCAGCTGCTATGGGTAAACCTGTTACCTTATTTTTTACATTTTGGGGACTGAGTGCATTAAAAAAACAACCCGTAAAAAAGAAAGGGTTCGCGAAAATGTTTGATATCTTTTTACCTAAAAATGCTTCTAAATTACCACTGTCTTCAATGAATATGGGAGGGATGGGAAGACGTATGATGAATCAAATTATGAAAGAAAAACACGTCACCCCCCTTCCTGAGATGATTTGGCAAGCACATCAATTAGGTGTGAAATTTATTGCATGTACGATGAGTATGGATGTGATGGGAATTACAGAAGAAGAACTGTTTGATTTTGTAGATTATGGTGGGGTTGCTACGTTTTTAGGTGCAAGTGAGACAGCCTCAATGCAGTTATTTATTTAAAAAAATAAAAAAACACACAACGAAAACTTCGTTGTGTGTTTTTTATCTTTGCAAGGAAGCCTTGTGCTTAACCGTAGAAACTATGAAGATAGCTTAGTTCATTAGAGTTTGATAAAACGCTGTACTTAAGCATCCACTACACATTTAGCCTAGTATTAGTTTAAGTCTCTGGATAGCGATATAAAATCAGTTCTCCTGTTACATATTCTCCAAGATAAATATCATTAATGGAATTAAAGCCTTGTGCTTGTACTTGTTCTAATAACCACTGTTCATCTTTTTGGATTAAGTCTAAGACATCGAAATTTTCAAGACCATCGACAATGATTGGATATCTTACATTTTCATCTCCAAATAAAATAATGGTCAGCTGACCATTTTGTTCTAAAATGGCTCGTTTGACTTGACTAATTTCATAAATACCATCAGAGCGCAATTGAAACATTAATTCATTGGCAGAAATTCCATTTTTTAAGCATTCGGGCACATTAAGGATGCCATTTTGAATTAAAGTAATAGGCTTACCATCGATTAAGTGTTTAATTGTATGATTATGTTCTTTCGCAAATTTAACTGTAAGAACAAGGACAGTCCAAATAATTAAGACGAGGACAAATTGGGTAATTGAAATATTATCGTTATAAATCACGCCACCGATAATGCCCCCAAGTACATAGTTTTGGACTTGATCCATAGCAGAGCTAGGTGCTAAATTACTCTTTCCTAAAATATTAATTTGAAAAATAATACATAAAAAGCCTAAGGCTAATTTAATAATCACCGGTGTATAAAGCTGCATAAAGATCCTCCTTATATTATTGAGATGTATCGGGTTGATCGATAATGGTTACTTTATCATGAATGAGATACGTTTCTTCTAATTGATAGAAATTTTGTTCATTACTTAAAGAAACACGGTAAAAGTGTTGATTGAAATTTAAAATCACTCCATCTGAAAACCGTGTTGAGTTAACTAAAATATCATTAGGATCTATATCATTATCTTTAGCGACTTGTTGGATAAAAAAAGCCATGCGTGAAAGATTTTGATGATTGGCTTGATCTTGTGAGTAGTCTGAAAATTGGACAATCAGTAAAAATAATAAAATTAAAAAAGTAATAATCGTTAAATCGCGGTATTTTGTCTGTAAGCGATGTCTCATATATAAAATAAAGGCGGTAATTGAGATAATCAATAAAGCAAAGATAATACCATATTTGACAAAACTCCCTACGGTTTTTTGCGATTCTAGATAATGATAGGTATAAAAAGTCATAAGAAGCATCCTTTCTAACACAATGTGTTTTTTCCTGTTCATTATTTTATCATAATTTATCAATAAACGCTTATTTTAGACAAAACAGCATAAAAAAACCACTATAAGCGAACTTATAGTGGTTTGAGTTAGTCATTAAAATTAGTTTTTAACGATGTTAATCGCTTGTGGTCCGCGATCGCTTTCTTCGATTTCAAACGTTACTGTTTGACCTTCTTCTAATGTTTTAAATCCTTCACCTTGGATTTGTGAGAAATGTGCGAATACGTCATTTCCTTCTTCGATTGTGATGAATCCAAAACCTTTGTCTGAGTTAAACCATTTTACTGTACCTGTTTGCATGTGTAGTTCCTCCAATTGAATAATAGTTGCAATATTTTGTGTTGATAAGATAAAAAGAGGAATTACTTTATAAAAATGAAATAACTCAATTCTTTAAAACTTAAAACGCAAATATCACTTTCTTTATATTAACATAGATATTTGATAAATACAACCCTTACTGATCAAAATGTTTTTGGAAATTTTTTGATTGAGTCAGCAGTTCTTGATAGATTGCTGTAATATAAGGTTTGGCAGGATTATTTTTTAACTGTTGATGAAGCTCATCTAATAGGTGTTGTTCACGCTTTGGACAATAAATCGGTAAATGATGTTCTTGTTTATAGTTTTTAATCGTTTCAATATGCAAGAAACGCTCAATAAGCAGCTGTATTAGTGCTGCATCAATCGTTTCAATATCTTGTCTTGCTTGATTGAATGCTTGATCCATCGTATCATCCTTTCGTTAACTATCATAAAATCCTAGAATAAATATCGCAAGTAAAATAAGAGTAATTAAAATATATTGTATTTTTGATAAATATTCTTTTAAAAAGATGCGTGAAAGTAGTACAGAAACAACACTATATGAAGCAATCATAGGGGCAACAATTACAGCACGGCTAGCAATTGCTTGAATATAGAAAAATTGACCGATCGTTTCATAAACGGCAGCGAGTGTTTTTTCGCGCTCATAAAAGATGCGTACTGGATGTTTTTTCACACGTTCAAGATAAAACCATAAAATCAGTGCTAATAGGAAAAAGGTTAATTCATAGCTCATATTTGCTTGATCTTCAGACATGACGTGTCCAAATTCTAAATAATACCCATCTAAAAAGGTCCCTAATCCATCAATGAGACAATATAAAATAGGCAGTAAAATAGCCCAAGGGCCGAAGCGGTATTTGAAGACGTCTTGATCTGAAATCTCTAATACAGGGACTTCTTGTCGGTGTTCAATAAAGGCGAGTAAGATAATAGAGATTGAGATCGTTAAAATCGCACTAAATTGAATGAGATTCATGGTGGCACCAAAAATTAAAAAAGTTAACAGTGCAGAAACGGCTCCAGAAGCATTGCTGATGGGAGAGGCAATTGAAAGTTCAATATATTTAAGCCCCCAATAACCAATAGCCATAGAGATAATATAGCTTAAAGAGACGGGTAAGTATTTGATAAAATTTATAGCTTCATAAGAGATACCTAAATAAAGAATATAATAACCTAAAAAGTGCAGTCCCATAATGCAACCTACTAAAATCACCGTTTTAATAGCACTATAAGCTTCATGAGGTGGATTCGCTTTTTTATAGTATAAATCCGCAGTCCCCCAACAGATAATTGTAATAAGTGCTGGAATAAACCACATAAAAGAGACCTCCTTTTAGTTGCTAGCGTTGATGTATTAACCTTAACGGATCTTTTTTTATTCGTCAATGCTAAGAGAACAATTTTACTTGACAAAGCTTAAAAATCAAGATACTATGATAAGAAAATAAGTGATTGCGATGAAAAAGAGGGTTTTATCTTAATCTTAGATATAGCGACTCTAGGATGGTGAAAGCTAGGGCAAAAGAGGATAAAATTTGGCACTTTGGAGCAATGCGTGTAATGAAGAGTTAAGACAAGTGTCTTAAAAGTAGGGTGGAACCGCGATAATGTTATCGTCCCTATGCTTATTCTAGGATAGGCATAGGGTTTTTTTATGCCAAAAAATAAGGAGTGAGTTGTGATGAAGCAAGGATTAACATTTCAAGATATTATTCAAACGTTACAACGTTATTGGGGAGAGCAAGGCTGTGTATTAATGCAAGCTTATGATACAGAAAAAGGGGCTGGAACGATGAGTCCTTATACTTTTTTACGTGCCATTGGACCAGAGCCTTGGAATGCAGCTTATGTAGAGCCTTCAAGACGTCCTGCTGATGGTAGATACGGAGAAAATCCCAATCGGTTATATCAACATCATCAGTTTCAAGTGGTGATGAAACCAAGTCCGATTGATATTCAAGAGCGTTATTTAGAAAGTTTACGTGTATTAGGTTTAGATCTATTAGCACACGATGTCCGTTTTGTAGAAGATAACTGGGAAAATCCATCGATGGGTTGTGCTGGTTTAGGCTGGGAAGTTTGGCTAGATGGTATGGAAGTGACACAATTTACGTATTTTCAACAAGTGGGTGGGTTAGAGTGCCACCCTACAACGGTTGAGATTACATACGGATTAGAACGTCTTGCCTCTTATTTACAAGGGGTAGATAATGTTTATGATATTGAGTGGACTAAAGGGGTAAAATACGGAGAAATTTTCCAACAACCAGAATATGAACATTCTGTGTATTCCTTTGAAGTTAGTGATCCAGACGTATTACTTCAATTATTTCAAACGTATGAAACGACAGCTATTCAGTGTTTAGATCAAGGTTTAGTACACCCAGCTTATGATTATATTTTAAAATGTAGCCATACCTTTAATGTATTGGATGCCAGAGGTGTTGTATCGGTAACTGAGCGTGCAGGTTATTTAGCACGTATTCGTCATCTTGCTCGCCGTGTTGCACAACAATTTGTATCTGAACGTGAAAAATTAGGATTTCCTTTATTAAAAGAAGATCAAGTCTAGGAGGGGTAGAAGAATGAAACATCAATTTTTATTAGAAATCGGTTTAGAAGAGATGCCCGCTCATGTTGTACGGCCAACGATGGAACAATTAAAAGAGAAAACAATTGCTTATTTAGCTGAGCATCGATTAGGTTATGAACACATTGATGCATTTGCGACACCGCGACGCTTTGGGGTTTTGATTACTGGATTAGATAAAGGACAAGAAGATGAAACGGTAAAAGTTAAAGGACCTTCAAAAGCAATTGCTTTAAATGAGGACGGTTCTTGGAGTAAGGCTGCTGAAGGATTTGTTCGTGGTCAAAAAATGACGACAGAAGATATCTTTTTTGAAACTGTTAATGGTGTTGATTATGTGCACTTAGAAAAATTTATCCCAGGAAAATCAGCTGATGAAGTGCTTCAAGGATTATCTTCAGTTGTGATGGATCTTAATTTCCCAGTTTCTATGAGATGGGGTAGTCATTTATTTACTTATATTCGTCCGGTGCATTGGGTTGTTGCTTTACTTGATGAAACCGTGTTACCATTTCAAGTGTTTGACGTATGCTCTGGAAATATCTCTCAAGGACACCGTTTTTTAGGAGATGCTGTAGAAATTAAGGCACCGAATACATATGTAGCACAGATGAAATCAGTTTTTGTATGGGTTGATCCAGATGAGAGAAAAGAAGAGATTTTACGTCAAATTAATACTTATGTTGAAAAAAACAATTGGAAAGTGACTTTAGATGAAGGATTATTAGAAGAAGTGACCCAACTTGTTGAGTATCCAACCGTTTTTGTTGGACACTTTAAAGAAAAATACTTAACCTTACCTGAGCCAGTACTGATTACAACGATGAAAGAACATCAACGTTATTTTGAAATTAGAGATGAACGTGGACAGTTATTGCCACACTTTTTTGCGGTACGCAATGGAAATGATAAGCACTTAGATAAAGTGCGTTTAGGTAATGAAAAAGTATTGACGGCACGGTTAGAAGATGCGATGTTCTTTTATGAAGAAGATTTAAAATTACCTATTCAAACAGCACTAGATAAGTTAAAAGATGTGGCCTTTCATGAAAAATTAGGATCGATGGCACAAAAAATGGCGCGAGTGACTTATCTTGCAGAGCTTTTAGCTCCTTATTTTGGCCTGACAGAACAAGAACGTGTTGCCCTTAATGAAGCAGCTCAGTGTTATAAATTTGATTTAGTAACGCATATGGTAGATGAGTTTCCAGAACTTCAAGGTATTATGGGTGAGATTTATGCCAAACATCAAGGACGTAGCACTTCTGTAGCACAAGCTATTCGTGAACATTATTTACCAAAAAGTAGTGAAGGTAAATTACCACAATCTAATGTTGGCGCAGCGCTTGCCATTGCAGATCGTCTCGATACATTATATAGCTTCTTTTCTGTTGATCTTTTACCAACAGGATCTAATGATCCATACGCTTTAAGACGTCAAGCGTTTGGCATTGTGCGTATTTTAGCAGATCGTGATTGGCAATTTCCGTTAGCACGGATTCAAACACAATTTATTGACCACATTAATCAAGATTTAGAGCGCTATGGCGTTACATTAGTGGCACCGGGTGCTATATTCCGAGAATTTTTATATGCGCGTATGAAACAATATCTCATGTTACAAGGCGTTCGAGGAGATATTATTGAAGCCTCACTGAATGCAGATCCTGAGGATTTAACGCAAATCTTTGAAGTGAGTCGGTTATTAAATGAGTTCAGTCAAGAGGATACCTTTAGATCAACTATTGAGGCACTAACTCGTGTTGTGCAACTGGCAAAAAAAGCAGAGGAAGCAGCTACACCAGTTGATCCTAAGTATTTTGAACAAGAAGCAGAACAAAAATTATATGATGCGATGAATCAAATGATAATCAATCAAGAGCAGACGATTGCTCAAAAATTAATGAATTTAATGACATTAAGAGAACTCATTCATGAATATTTTGATACGACGATGGTTATGGTAGATGAAGAAGCTATTCGAAACAATCGTTTAGCGATGTTATCAACATTAGCGACTTATATTAATGACTTAATGGATGTTGATGCGTTAGTTGTTAAAGACTAATAAAAAACACAGAATAGGCTGCAGAGCTTACTTAAAACGACTTAGCTCTTGCAGATCATTCTGTGTTTTTTTTGTATTCAGGTCATTTTTATTTGGAACTATATTATTTAGGTTGTTTTTTGATCATTTTTAGCTCACTTAATGCGTGAGGATGTTTACGTAATTTGATGTAATGGTATATGACATAAAGGGCACTTCCTGTAGCACCAAATAACAGATCTTGCATTGTATCTTGCAGTGCATCACGACCACAATAAAGGCTAGCTCCTGAGCGGTATTGTTGTAAATTTAAATCCATAACGGCATCTACGGTAAATTCGTAAAATTCCCAAAGGGTACAACACGCTAAGGTAAACATAAAAACAAGCAGAGAGTAAAGCATGGGATGCGTGATTTTTTGTTGGTTAAGCATGTGATTGACAACGATATAACCAATGAGTGTAAATAAAATAGCACTGATAAAATGCAGTAGTTTATCATAATAAGGAACTCGTCCCATCCAATGGAGTCCTGTACCTAAAAAGGCAGCAGCTGCCATAAATACCCAATAAAAATAAATAATGGCTTTAGGAAACTGATAAGTAAATATGCGATTGAAGATAAAGGGTAAAAACATTAAAATGAGCGCTCCTAGCATTTCTAAACATAATAATTGACTTTGACTCGTTGGATGCGTTATATATGTTTTTGCTGTATTAAAGGTGACCAGTACGGCAATAATCATTGGGATAATAAACCATATACTTTTCATCATCTGTTTCATGATGACTCACTCCTTTTTATGGATCATATAGATAATAGCTCATCAATACCATTTGATTTTATCATAATTCAGTGAGTTTATCATCATTAAGCAGTCATCTTTAAAAACATCACTGTCATGGTTTTTGTTGCACTTGCGTTGTTCTACGCTCAATTAATGTCATATTCAGTTCTTTAAATGGCATCTGACTTTGTGTTAATGCATTATAAAGATAGATAAAAGAGTTATAGGCTTGATGTTTTATAGAATAATCAATGGTTGTAATATGCATAAGCCGGCTAATATCTGTATTATCAAAACTCATCAGTGCAATATCTTCAGGAGCATTATAGCCCATTAGCTGAATGGTTGATAAAAATTCAGCAGCTAAGGCATCTGAATAGACAATTAATGCGTCAATATCTTGTTTATGTTTTAACCAATACTCAGCCATAAATTGACCACTATGTTGTTGAGGTAACTTAGTAATGAGCCAATTGGGATTTAGTATCAGTTTATTTTTTGCATAAAAATCAGAAATCGCTTCTTTTCTAGCTTGTGTGTTTAAATTGCTGCTATAGCCGATAATATGTCCTATATTTTGAAATCCTTGTTTAAATAAATAGTTCAGTGCTTGATTATATCCAGCATAATGATCAAAGTAAGCTGAATAAAGATGTTTAGATTCTCTTCTATGCCATGTGGCTAAAGGTCCGTACTGGGCAAAAGATTCAATGATCTCCCAGTCATTAGTACGTGTAAAAATAAATAAACCATCAATTTGTTTTAATTGAAGCATCTTTAAAATTTCCAGTTCTTTGTCAGGATCGCCTTCTGTAAAGTAAAGATGAACAAAATAACCATACTCTTTAGCAATCGCAACGAATTCTTTTAAAAAAATCTGCATAGCATCAATATAAGCTTGTGAGACAAAGCCAATCGTTTTTGTTTTTCCTAAGCGCAGCTGTCTTGCTAGATGGCTCGGATAATATGCTAATTCATGCATGGCTTGTATTACTTTTGCTTCAGTTTCTTTGCTGACATAACCATTTTTTGTAATGACTCTAGAGACTGTCGATTTAGAAACTCCAGCATGTTTTGCGACATCGATAATTGTAGTCATAAGGGGTCCTTTCTTAGTTTCTAGTGATGATTCATCTTAATTGATGGAATAAGCAATGACATATCGTAATTGAACTTATCGGTCTTATACAGTATACATGATCCTGTTAAATTACGGAATTAAGACGAATATGAAGCGCTGAATAATAAGGAGGAATAAGATTGTTCATATGTAAGTTATTTATAGAGCTTTTATATAATAAATAGGGTATATAGTGTCAATTATTTAACTGGATTCGTAGATTCATCATTTTAGGAGTTATTTTAATTTGTATGGTTTATATGACAAAAAAACTCTTCTTTAATGGTATAGTTTTATAAAAAAAGCTGTGTTACAATAAAAAAGCATGTGTTTTTCTTTTTTTAGAATGAAAAATACAATTAACTTTAAAAGGAGCGGTGAATATGAATCAAAAGCAACTGCGTTGGTATAATATTGCTTTAATTGCTTTTGTCTCTGTATGGGGATTAGGAAATGTAGTTAATAATTATGCCAATCAAGGATTAACAGTAGTTGTATCTTGGTTACTTATTTTAGGATTATACTTTATCCCTTATGCACTAAGTGTCGGGCAACTCGGTTCAACATTTAAAGATCAAGAAGGTGGGGTTTCAACGTGGATTAGAGAAACATCAACCCCTAAACTAGCTTATTATGCTGCTTGGACTTATTGGGTCGTGCATATTCCCTATCTTGCACAAAAACCTCAAGGGATTTTAGTGGCTTTAAGTTGGCTGTTTCGTGGCAATGGGGACTTTGTAAAAGTTACATCAGCCCTTACGGTATCTATTATCTGTTTAGGTATTTTTCTATTTTTCTTATGGTTTGCTTCAAGAGGACTTTCAACATTAAAAGGGATTGGAAGTATGGCAGGAACGGCTATGTTTGTGATGTCGATCTTATTTATTTTACTTGCGGTTTCTGCACCAAAGCTAACAGGGGCTTCAGTGGCTACTCCAGATATGGGCAGTATTAAAACGTATATTCCAACGTTTAATTTTGGCTATTTTACTACGTTATCTATGCTTGTATTTGCAGTCGGTGGTGCTGAGAAGATCTCACCTTACGTTAATCATACAAAAAATGCTTCTAAAGAGTTTCCTAAGGGAATGTTATTTTTAGCAGGGATGGTAGCTATTAGTGCCTTATTAGGATCTATTTCAATGGGGATGTTGTTTAATGGAGACAATATTCCAGAAGATTTAATGGTCAATGGAGCTTATGAAGCGTTTCAGCGGTTAGGTAATTACTATCATGTAGGGAATTCCTTTATGATTTTATATGCAGCTGCTAACGTACTGGCTCAAGTTTCTGCTTTAGCTTTTTCTATTGATGCGCCGTTACGTATTTTATTAGCGGATGCTGATGATGAGTTTATTCCGAAAAAACTGTCGAAATTTAATCATCGTGATACCCCAGTTAACGGCTATATTTTAACAGGTATTTTAGTAAGTTTATTAATTATTTTACCATCTCTTGGGATTGGGAATATGAATGAACTTTATAATTGGCTGTTAAATCTTAATTCAGTTGTGATGCCAATGCGTTATTTATGGGTATTTTTAGCCTTTATGTTAGTCAATAAACAAGCAGAACGCTTTAATTCAGAGTATTATTTTGTGAAAAATAAGACCTTTGGCTTTATTATTGGTCTGTGGTGCTTCTTATTTACGGCATTTGCCTGTCTTTTAGGAATGGTACCTAAAATTGCTTATGATGCAGATCCAGGAGCGTGGTGGTTCCAATTTATTTTAAATATTTGTACACCTATTGTACTATTACTTTTAGGACTGATTTTACCGTTTATTGCACGTCGTTCTAAAGAAAAAACAGCTTAATGTGAGTATGATACATAGATCAAAAAGGCATAGTCGCAAGTGTTGCGATTGTGCCTTTTATTTTGTCTTTTAATGTATATGAAGTCATTTATTTCCTGCATAGGACTTATCTCTATGCTTTTTTTGAAAGATTTTCTTGCGTGTTCACAGAAAATACGTTTTTAAATGTAAGTAACGACAGATAAGATGATGAATGTGTTAAAAAGCAAGGGATTTTAAAAATATAAATAGAAAGTCATATTCACTCGATATGTTTTATTTGATAAGCTTAAATTGACAAAATAAACAGGTACCTGTATAATTTAATCCAGAAAAAATAAAGGAGGATACCATTTGGATGATCAGACATTAGTCTCATCGTATCAACAAGTCGTGCATCTGTTACACCGTTATTATGCAAGACAGCGCCTTAAAGAAGGTGCGACTTATCAGCCTCATCACGGACAAGGAAGAGTCTTGATGCTGCTGAGTATGCAGTCAGAGATTTCCCAAAAAGAACTGGCATACTTGCTTGCGATTCGTCCACAATCCTTAAGTGAATTGCTTGATAAATTAGAAGATCAAGCACTCATTTATAAAAGAACGTCCAAAGAAGATCGAAGGATGAGCTTGATTGGTTTGACAGACCAAGGCAAAGCCAGGGTGTTAGAGATGAAAGAGCGCGGTAAAGATACGATTGCTATATTTTCTTGTCTTACAGAAGAAGAAAAAGAATGTCTATATCATGTAAGTCAGAAAGTGATTGATGCATTAAATGATGCATTAGAGCTTTAAGATGATTAATTTAAGAAAGTAGGGATGATATGGATTTAGTGTTTCAACATGCAAAAAAGTATAGAAAAACCATTATCGCTTCTATGATTGCGGTTGTATTTATGGTCTTTTCTTCACTTTGGCAACCTAAGTTATTACAAAAAGTATTAGAAACGATTATGCAAGATGATCAACAAGAAATGAAACGTCTTGGGATTCAGTTAGTTGTGATTGCTTTAGTCGGTTTAGTAGCAGGAGTGCTAAATACTTTTTTTGCGGCAAAAGTATCACAAGGTGTGAGTGCGGATCTTAGAGAACGGACGTTTCGAAAAATACAGACGTTTTCATTTGGAAACATCGAAGAGTTTTCAGCAGGAAATTTAGCGGTTCGCTTAACCAATGATATGAACCAAGTACAAAATATGGTGATGATTAGTTTACAGTCGCTGTTTCGGATTCCTATTTTATTTATTGGAAGTTTTGCGCTAGCGATGTATACTCTTCCACAATTATGGTGGATTATTATTTTACTTATTGTCGTTGTTGTAACGATTACAGGGCTTTCGTTTACAAGAATGGGAAAACATTTTCGTATTATTCAAAAATTAATTGATAAAACCAATAATATTGCAAAAGAAAACTTACAAGGGATTCGTGTTGTTAAATCTTTTGTTCAAGAAGACAATCAGTTAGCCCGTTTTAAAGAAGAAAGTGACCGATTAACACGACATAATATTACTGTCGGCACCATTTTTTCAATTATTGTTCCTTCCTTTATGTTAGCTGCTTATTTAGCAATGGCAGGCTCTATTTATTTTGCGAGTCATCTTGTGAAAGCAGATCCTACCGTCGTTGGTAAAATCGCTTCATTTATGAGTTATTTAATGCAGATTATGATGTCTATTATTATTGGTGGTATGATGACTATGATGGTCTCACGTGCGATTGTGTCATTAGGACGAATTAAAGAAATTTTAGCAGTAAGTCCAGATATTGTTTTTCCAGATACACCGCATCAAGAATTAGACGGTCAAATTACATTTGATCAAGTTTCTTTTGCTTATCCTGGAGAAGAAGAAGATACATTAAAAGACATATCTTTTCATATTAACGATGGAGAGATGATCGGTATTGTTGGTGCGACTGGATCAGGAAAATCAACGCTTGCTCAGCTTATTCCAAGACTTTATGATCCTACCCAAGGCAGTATTTCAATTGGGGGCGTACCGCTTAAAGAGATTAATGAAGAAGATCTTCGAAAAACAGTATCTTTAGTAGCGCAAAAAGCAATTTTATTTTCAGGAACCATTAAAGAAAATTTAAGACATGGTCACGCTACAGCAACTGAAGAAGAGTTGAATTGGGCAGCTAATATTGCTCAAGCTCAAGAGTTTATTGGTGCCCTGCCTGATGAGTTAGATGCTGTTGTTGAAGAGCGTAGTAATAATTTTTCAGGTGGACAAAAACAGCGTTTGTCGATTGCAAGAGGGGTTGTTGGTAAACCTAAAATATTAATTTTAGATGATAGTACAAGCGCACTGGATGCACGTTCTGAAAAATTAGTTAAAGAAGCTTTAAATAAAGAGCTTAAAGGAACAACGACACTTGTGATTTCTCAAAAAATCTCTTCTGTGGTTCATGCAGATCGAATCTTTGTTTTAGATGAAGGGAAATTAGTAGGTGTAGGAACTCATGACGAGTTAGTTTTAAATAATCCAGTATATCAAGAGATTTATGAAACACAAAAAGCGAAGGAGGGAGATCAACATGAGTGATTTTAATAAAGCATGGCGATTTTTCTTTCGCTACTTCAAAGCTTATAAAGGAATGTTTTTCTTTATTATTGTAGGTATTATTGCTGCTACATTTTTCCAAGTTCATGCACCTAAATATATCGGAGAAGCGTTTCAAGAGCTGGCTAACTATGCCGGAGGATTAATGCACGGTGTTGATGATAAGACGAAGTTTGTGGCTGTGATTTGGAAACTGGTGCTCTTTTATTTATGTTTAAGTGCAGCAAGTTTTATTTACAGTATTTTATTTAGTCGTGTGGTAGGATACTCCACTAACCGAATGCGTTGGGGACTGTTTTATAAATTAGAACATTTAACCATTCGTTTTTTTGATGAGCATCAAGATGGTGAGATTTTAAGTCGTTTTACCAGTGATTTAGATAATATTCAAAATAGTTTAAACCAAGCGGTACTCCAATTTTTAAGCAATAGTGCTTTATTTATCGGAATTATTATTATGATGTTTCGAGAAAATGTACAAATGGCTTGGATTACGATTGCCTCAACACCGGTTGCGATTTTATTTGCGGTTCTGATTATTACAAAAGCAAGACACTATGTAAATAAACAACAAGCAGCGATTGGTGCTTTAAATGGATATATGAATGAGAAGTTAAATGGACAAAAAGTAATCATTACTTATGGCCTGCAAGATGAGACCATTGATGGATTTTTAGAAAAAAATGAACAAGTGCGCAAAGATACGTTTAAAGGACAGCTTTATTCAGGACTGTTATTTCCAACGATGCAAGGGATGTCATTTTTAAATACAGCGATTGTGATTTTCTTTGGCGGTTGGTTAGCACTTAATGGGGATTTAGAGCGTTCTGTAGCGTTAGGACTTGTCGTTGCCTTTGTTCAATATTCTCAGCAATACTATCAACCGATGATGCAAATTTCTTCTGTTTATAATATGATTCAATTAGCCATTACAGGTGCTGGAAGATTAAATGAAGTCTTTGATCAAGAAGAAGAACAAAATCCAAAAGATGGGTATCGATTTAATGGGGTTGTCTCAGAAGTCTTACTCGATAATGTTTCTTTTGGTTACGATCAAGATCATTACGTCTTAAAAGATGTAACGATTCGCGTCAATAAAGGGGAGATGGTTGCCCTTGTAGGACCGACTGGATCTGGGAAAACGACCATTATGAATTTAATGACGCGCTTTTATGACGTTAATGAAGGCTCTGTACAATACGATGGAAGAGACGTTAGAACCATTGATCTACCTAGCTTAAGATCACAAGTAGGGATTGTGCTTCAAGATTCTATTTTATTTTCAGGAACTATTTTTGAAAATATTGCTTTCGGTAAGCCAGATGCGACTAAAGAAGAAGTGATTTATGCGGCAAAACAAGCTAATATTCATGACTTTATCGAAACGCTACCCGAGCAGTATGATACACGGATTACAGAAGAAAATAATATTTTTAGTACAGGACAAAAGCAGTTAATCAGTATTGCACGTACGATTATTACGGATCCTTCATTTTTAATTTTAGATGAAGCGACAAGTAATGTAGATACGGTGACCGAAGCTAAAATTCAAACCGCAATGGATGAAGCAATTCAAGGGAGAACGAGTTTTGTGATTGCGCACCGCTTAAAAACTATTTTAAATGCAGATCGCATTGTTGTATTAAAAGAGGGTGTTGTGATTGAAGAAGGATCTCACGATGAGCTTATTGCCCGACAAGGATTTTATGCAGAGCTTTATGAAAATCAGTTTGTATTTGAATAAAGGGGAATGCGATGATGCAAGAGTCTTATGATCTAACGTATTTTATAGAACAAATTCAATTATTAAGAGCAGGAACAATTCAAGAGTTAACAGTTCCTGCAAAAGACTATGTTGCTGTTTGGCAGTATTGCCAAAGTTTAGAGGATAAAAACGAGTTTATAGCTCATGCTGGTTATGAAGGAGTCATTACGCTTTATTATAAGCACAATAAAAAATACGGAGCCTAATAGCTCCGTATTTTTGTTATTTATAGATAAAATTTATTATGTACGGATAAGTCATCATTGAGTTGATAAACAAGTGGTTGACCTGTTGGAATTTCAACATCCATAATGGCTTCATCAGAAATATGTTCAATATGTTTTACAAGTGCACGCAGTGAGTTTCCATGGGCTGCAACAAGCACTGTTTTTTGATCAAGTAGTGCTGGGGCAATATGATCTTCCCAAAAAGGAATCGCACGCTCTAAGGTTACTTTTAAGTTTTCTCCACCAGGAATAACGCGTTGATCTAGATGTTGATATCTGCGATCATGATGTGCTGAACCTTCATCTTCAGCATCTAATAGTGGAGGTAGTGTATCATAAGATCTGCGCCATAGTTGTACTTGATCAGGACCATATTTTTCTGCAGTTTCTTGTTTATTGAGTCCTTGAAGTGCTCCGTAGTGACGCTCATTTAAACGCCATGATTTAATTTGTGGAATCCACAATTGATCAGATTCTTCTAAAATATAGTTACAGGTTTTAATTGCACGTTTTAACACAGAAGTGTAAGCAACATCAAATTGAATATTAGCTTCTTTAATTTTACGTCCAGCTTCTTTTGCTTCTTCAATACCTGCTTCGCTGAGATCAACATCTACCCAACCTGTAAATAAGTTTTTTGCATTCCATTCACTAAGTCCGTGACGGACAAACACAAGCGTTAACATATACGTTCCTTCTTTCTATAGAGTTATTTTGGAACAGACGTTCCTATATTCTATTGTACACTGTTTTTTTAAAATAACGTAAGAGATTGTAATAATTTTTCATGATCTTCTGATTTTTTCGCATAAAGTACGTCTTCTTGGGTACCGACAAGGACTTCAGACATCATATCAATGAATAAACCGTGTTCTACAACTCCTACTTGCTCAGTAAGCCACTGAGCTAATGGTCTTGGATGTTTGATATGACTGAGGTGAAGATCAATAATAAAATGTCCGCCATCGGTGATAAAAGGAGTGTGATCTTCTTTTAAGCGAAGTTTTGGGGATAATCCCTCTGATTGAAACAGATGCATTAATTGCTCACTACCATAAGGAATAACTTCAACCGGTAGTGGGAAGGCGCCTAAGTGTGGGACAATTTTTGAAGGATCTACAATCCATAATACTTGTTTTGAATAGTTAGCAACAATTTTTTCAAATAATAAAGCACCCCCACCGCCTTTAATACCGATCCAGTTGGGTCCGATTTCATCAGCTCCATCAATCGTTAGATCAACATAAGGGACTTCATCAATCGTTTTAATGGGAATTCCTAATTGACGTGCTTGTTGTTCAGAAGCTTTAGAAGTCGGGACACCAATTATAGAAAGTCCTTCTTCTTTGACGCGTTTTCCAAGTGCTTCAATCATAAAATAAGCTGTAGATCCTGTACCTAGACCTACAATCATTCCATCGGTTACATAACTTGCTGCTTGGTAGCCGGCACGTTTTTTTACTGACATAATTGTGTTCCTAAAGGAACGTCACATCCTTTCTGCAGTTGAGGAAAATGGTTCAACATGAATATCAATATCAAAAACATCATACTCTTTCTTTAGTAAAAATTCAACTTGTTCAGTAATATCATGACTTTGTTGTACGGTCAGTTTAGGATCCATATAAAGGACAATATCTAAAAAGATATTCGCCCCATAAGTTCTTCCTCTAATAGCACCTACACCACAGACTCCAGGAATTTTAGAGACGGCTTCTTGATAAATATGGAGTTGTTCTTCTGGAAAACCATCAGATAAAGAAAAAGCACTTTCTAAAAAAATTTCAATGGCCGTTTTTAAAATAATGGCACTGATGATCATAGCAGCGAGCGTATCCAGCCAAGGCATTTGAAATTGAGCTGTAAAAATAGCTAATGCTGCACCAATACTGACCCAAGCATCACTAATATTATCTTTAGCAGCAGCCATTAATGCCCCGCTTTTTACCTTTTTCGCTAAGGATTTATTATACATATACACAAGCATCATCAGTAACGCAGAAGCTAAAGAAATCACAGCCGCTAAAGGTTCAGGAGTTTGTTTTTGTGGCACAAAAAAGGTCTTTATGGATGATGTTAAAACTTCAAGACCAATCGCTAACATGATAAAAGAGGTAATCATGCTGGAGACGGTTTCTATTTTCCAGTGTCCGTATTTATGATCATCATCAGGTGGACGCCTTGCCAGTCTTAAGCCTATAAAAATCGCAAAAGAAGCTAAAATATCAGTAAAGTTATTCCACCCATCAGCAATCAGTGCATCAGAATGGGTATATTTTCCGATAATAATTTTTACAGTGGATAAAAATATATAAGAAAAAATACTGACAATAGCTCCTTTTTCAGCAGATTTTAATTCTTGATAACGCTCTTCCATCATTGTGCTCACTCCTTTTGTTTATGGTGTTTATTATAACATGTTATTTTATAAAAAATATTAGGGATTTTCATCATAAAAATAGATGAAATCTTTACAAGTATGTATAATTTACGTATACTATTATAGAGATACTATGTAGTTTTAATTTTTTGTTATATATTTTATTAATATAGTTACTTAAGGAGGCTTACCCTAGAATGTCAGAACAAGAACGTATTCAGGAATTAACAATTAAAAATAAAGAGCTTGAAAATAAATTATTATCTACAGAACAAAAGTTAACAGAAGCTTTAGCTAAAATAGATATGTTAGCAGATGCTGAAGGTAATATGCAAACAGTAACTCAAGAAAATGAAGCATTAAAAGCATCAGTGACTGAGTTAGAAGCAAGGTTAAAAGCTCAAGAAGAAGCAAATGCAATTTCTAAAGAAATGATTGCAGAAGTTATGTTAGAAGCACAGCGTAAAGCACAAGAGATGACAGAAAGTGCGAAATTTGAAGTGCAAGAAGCACGAGCAATGCTTGCAAAAACAGAGTTAGAATTAGATATGGTCATGCGTGAAGCACGTATTTATTATCGTCAAGTACAAGAGACTCAAAAAGAATCTGACCGTTTATTTGGTGAAATGTTATCTAATTTAGAGCAGCTAACTCAAGATACAGAATTACAAAATTAATCGGAATATAGATATGAATGGAAGGATGAGGTGAGTACTATGTATAAACATCCAAAGAAAAATCATCAACAACATCATAAGCCTAACCCACTTTGGATTAACCGTAGTTTAAGTTTAGGGCTTATTACCGGATTATTGACACCTGCTGTAGCACAACCTGTTTTAGCTGCTGATTTAGCTTCGCAAAAAAAATCTGATACGGATGATGTTGTAACAAAAGAACAAAAAACAACGACAGATGAATGGACAAGTACGTTACCTGTTGTTGATCAGCATAAAAAAGAAGGCATTGACTTAGAAAATGATACTTTAGAATCTTCTGATCAACCTGGACAAGCCGTAGAAGACAATCATGAAAATGAGGTCACTTCACCACCACCATTAGCAGTAGAAACACCCCCAGCACAACCGAACGTGCCCAATATACCCGCTGCTCCTCCTGTTTCAGAGACACCTATTATTCCTCCTAATTTAGTAGGTGCACCGATTATTCCACCAACGATTGTGGATACGGTACCTGCTGAGCCGATTTATTATACTAAAAATCAAACTACAGAGGAATTTATTGAAAAAATTGGTAAAGATGCACAAAAAGTGGCTTGGGATAATGATCTTTACGCTTCAGTAATGATTGCACAAGCGATTTTAGAAAGTGCATCTGGAAATAGTAAATTAGCTTCTGCACCTAACTATAATTTGTTTGGTATTAAAGGAAGTTATGAGGGAGCACATGTTCAATTTGCGACATTAGAAGATGATGGTAGCGGTAATATGTATGGGATCCAAGCTTATTTTAGAAAGTACCCATCTTATAAAGAATCATTAGAAGATTATGCTAAATTATTAAAAGGTGGCACTGATGGATCGAATGCATTTTATAAAGGAGCTTGGAAAAGTCAAACGACTTCTTATGAAGATGCAACACGCTTTTTAACAGGCCGTTATGCGACAGATACTCAGTATTATTTAAAACTTAATGGACTGATTGAGGCGTATCAATTAACACGATTTGATCAAGCGCCAACAGATAGTGATACGGTTTTAGTCAAACGACCTAAGCTTTATACGATTGAAGCTAAAGATACTTTATGGGATATTGCAAAAGTAAATGAAGTAAGTATTCCTGATTTAATTGTTTGGAACCATTTAGATACGCATGTACTACATGAAGGGCAAACACTTATTGTTGGGTTTGAAGAACAACCGGTGTCTATTCAAGAAGTGATTGCTGAAAAAGAAGCAAAACTTTCAGAACATAATAAATCTCGCAGAGACGTTTTATTAAATCAAATAACGCAAACCGAAACGTCACAAGAAGGAACAGAAGAAGAACAAGCAGCAGAAGCAGTTCCAGAAGGCGAGCAGCCACAAGAAGCTCCTGAAGTGAATGAAGTACAAGCAGATACAGCAGCTCAAGAGGAAAATGCCTATGAGACACTAGCAGCGCTTACAGAACAAGAAAAACAATTAGAACAAACTCAACAACAAGCATTAGATCAAGTGCAAAGTGTTGGGAAAAATGTTTCTAAAAATATGCGTCGTGTTCAGATGAATCAAAAATATAAAAAAGATAAAGTGTATTCAGCTAAAGCAATGCAAAAAGGCAATGTTCCTTATTATAAAGTTCAAGAAGGCGATACGTTAGAAAGTATTTCTAAAAAAACAAAAGTTCCTGTTTCTAAACTTAAAGCCTGGAATAAATTAGATGACACGATTTTAGCAACAAATCAATGGTTACGATTAAAACCTTAAATATGATAAAAAAGGTTAAGCATGAGTGCTTAACCTTTTTTATATCGTTGTTGTATCATTTGTGTAGGTGTGTAATTGTTTAGATGTTGTTGTAAACGGGATGCACCCTGTCTCTGTTACGACGACGCAATCTTCAATACGTACACCGACATCATCTGGAATATAGATGCCAGGTTCAATGGAAAAACACATCCCTGGTTTTAAGATCAGTTCATTGGTAGCATTAATTGAAGGATACTCATGAACACTTGTACCAATGCCATGTCCTAAACGGTGGGTAAAGTATGCTCCGTATCCTGCTTCAGTAATGATATCTCTGGCAATTTTATCTAATTCACAAGCTTTAATGCCGGGTCTGACAGCATCTTGTGCAGCTTGTTGTGCTTTTTGAACAATATGATAAATCTGTTGTTGATGCTCAGAGGGTGGATCAAAGGCAACAGTACGTGTAATATCACTACAATAGCCATGCCAAATAACACCGAGATCAAAAAGAACAAGCTCTCCTTTTTTTAATGTTCTAGAACCTGGTTTACCATGAGGATTTGCTGCATGATCACCAAATAAAACCATAGTAGAAAAGCTCATTGATTTTATACCACGTTTTTTTAGCTGATACTCAATTTCTGCGACCACTTCTTGTTCTGAAATACCTTCTTTAAGTGTAGCACACCCTATTTCAATCGCTAAATCAGCCCATTGTCCGGCTTCTTTCATCCATTTGATTTCTTCAGGGTGTTTGATGACTTTGATGTGTTCGATAAATGGTGTAATATCTTGTGTTGTTTTGATATGAAAATGTTGTTGTATGTGATCATAACTTGCTACTGATAAAAGGTTTTTTTCAATAGCTATCTGGATCGGTGTTTGTTTTTTGATGAGGAGATGTTGATGAATCTCATCCCATGGATTTTCATGATCTTGATAAGGTACTAAAATTCCTTTCCAATTTTGTTGTTTTGCTTCTCCTAAATCAAGAGCAGGCAGTGCAAGAACCGGGGTGCCTTGTTTTGGAATAAAAAGTGCAAAAAAACGTTCATGGGGTTGGCAGTGAATGCCTGTTAAATAAGCAATTGTTTCTGGATGTTCTAGATATATCAGATCCGTCTGTGTATCTTCCATCCACTGATAAATAGAGGTTAACATAGGTCTTATGCCTTCTTTCTTTTTAGATTATGATTATTGTATCATATTTTAAATATATTATAAGAGATAAGTTGTTTTTTTAAAACGGTTGCAAAGTCAATTTTTTTTTGATAGCCTTAAAGAATAAGATGATCGAGGATCATAAGGAGAGAATATAAATGATGGAAAAACAAACAGTGACAATTTATGATGTTGCACGTGAGGCAAATGTATCAATGGCTACGGTATCACGTGTTGTGAATGGAAATCCCAATGTAAAACCTGCAACAAGAAAAAAAGTTCTAGAAGTTATCGAGCGTCTAGATTACCGTCCAAATGCCGTTGCAAGAGGACTTGCAAGTAAACGCACAACAACCGTAGGTGTGATTATTCCAGATGTTAGCAATATCTTTTTTGCCTCTTTAGCAAGAGGCATTGACGATGTGGCAACGATGTATAAATATAATATTATTTTAGCAAATTCTGATGAAAATCAGATGAAGGAGTTAAAAGTATTAAATACATTACTATCAAAGCAAGTTGATGGATTAATTTATATGGGCTATGTTTTAAGTGATGCTATAAGACAAGAGCTAAAAAGAACGAGAACTCCTGTTGTTTTAGCAGGAACTGTTGACCCTGAAGGTATGTTTCCATCGGTTAATATTGATTATGAAGAAGCAACCTATTATGCTGTGAAACGTCTTTTAGAAACAGGCAGTAAGCAAATTGCCTTTGTTTCAGGCCCTTTATCAGATCCTATTAATGGCATATATCGTCTTTTAGGTTATCAGCGAGCGCTAAAAGAATATCATATTCCTTATGATGAGACGTTAATTTATGCCGTTGATCCAACCTATCATGCAGGTGAAGCATTATCTAAATCTTTGTTAGATCAATGTGTTGATGGTATTTATGTGTCTGATGATTTAATTGCAGTTGGTGTATTAAACGGCTTAACTGACAGAGGTGTCTTAGTTCCTGAACGTGTTCAAATTATTACTAGTAATCATACATTATTAACGCAAATTTCTAGACCTCAATTAACGTCTATTAAACAACCCTTATATGATATTGGTGCTGTTTCAATGCGTCTTTTAACGAAATTAATGCATCAAGAAGAAATTGAGGAACACACGGTTATTTTACCTTATAGTATGACAGAAAAAGAAAGTACACGTCCCCTTAATCATGATTGATCATAGTTGTATAATAAAAGGAGGATTTTCATGCGTATTTTAATGATTGAAGACAATAAATCTGTATCAGAAATGATGCAGATGTTTTTTTTAAATGAATCCTGGGAAGCTACATTTAAAGATGATGGTAAAGAAGGATTAGATGCTTTTTTAGCACAACCAGATTACTGGGATATGATTACTTTAGATTTGAATCTTCCAGGCTTAGATGGTGTCTCGGTTTGTCGGGAAATTAGAAAAGTATCGAGTAAAGTGCCTATTATTATGTTAACGGCAAGAGATTCAGAAAGTGATCAAGTGATCGGGTTAGAGATGGGAGCAGATGATTATGTGACTAAACCCTTTAGTCCGTTAACATTAATTGCTAGAATGAAGGCGCTATATCGCCGTACACATCAAGAAGATCTGACCGCAAATCATATAGATCAACAAGAAGATATTAAAACCAAGTATTTTTATATGAACTTGACAACAAGAGAAGTTACGTTTAATGGAGTACCTATTTTAGGATTAACACCAAAAGAGTTTGATTTACTATACGTATTAGCCAGTCATCCTAAACAAGTTTTTTCTCGAGAAAAATTATTAGAGTTAGTCTGGGAATATCAGTATTTTGGAGATGAACGAACTGTTGATGCTCATATTAAAAAATTACGGCAAAAACTTGATGATATCGGTCCTGAAGTGATTCAAACGGTCTGGGGTGTTGGGTATAAATTTGATGATTCAGGAGTTAAAGTATGAAATATTTATGGCAACAAATGATTGCTTTTGGTGCTGTAATCCTGATGATGATTATTCTTGCGAGTGTAACTTTTGTGCAATTTACTAAACAAACATTGCAAGAAACTGCTTATGATCAGATGATTAATTATGCAAAGTCTATTGAACAAAATAGTATTTATAATAATGATCATGAATTAGAACGCATTTTACCGATTACTCAAGCTGTATTAAGTCAACAAGATGTATCTTTTATATATATTGATGCTCAGTATGAAATTAAATATCCACAAGATGTGGCAATCGATTTCTCAATTTCTAAAGATCTTTGGGAACAACTGCATTCAGGAAAAGTGATTAAAATTTTACAAAAGTTTAACTTAAAAGAAGATCAAGAGGTGTCTGTTGCAACCGTATTTTATCCGTTAATGCGCTCAAAAGCAGATTATACTTCTCCTGCATATCGTGAATTTGATGGGGTATTAGTTGTATTACAGCCTGTAAGTTATATTGATGCTAGTATTGAAATGTTGCTTAAAGATTTTATGAAAGCAGCTGTTTTTGCGATTTTAGTTTCGTTAATCCTGAGTTATTTACTCGCACGATTTCAAGTGGGCAGAATTAATAAAATGCGCCGTGCTACAAAAGAAATTGCGTCAGGAAAGTTTGATGTTTATGTAGACAGTCAAACGCGAGATGAGTTAGGAGAGCTTGCTGCAGATTTTAATCAAATGGCCCAATCGCTAAAAGAATATGAATTAGAAATTAAGCGACAAGAAGAAAGAAGAAAGCAATTTATGGCTGATGCAGCCCATGAGATGCGTACGCCGTTAACAACAATTAATGGACTTTTAGAAGGCTTAGCTTATCAAGCGATACCTGAAGATCAACAAGAAAAATGTATTCAATTGATGCAAGATGAGACAAAGCGGCTTATTCGATTAGTCAATGAGAATTTAGATTATGAAAAGATTAGAACTCATCAAATTTCCATGCATAAGTATTGGTTTGATGCAACAGATGCACTGCGTATGATTGTGCATCAATTAGAAAATAAAGCAGAGGCTGAGGGCAATCAATTAACACTTCATCAAGAACAATCGGTTCAAGTTTATGCGGATTATGATCGTTTTGTGCAAATTATTGTAAATATTGTTCAAAATGCGATCCAATTTACAGAGCAAGGCAAGATTGATCTTTATTTGACATGGGATGATGTGCAGTATGGCACATGTATTCAAATTTCGGATACAGGAATTGGAATGACAGAAGAGCAGATGAAAAATATTTGGGATCGTTATTATAAAGTCGATCCATCACGAAAAAATACAAAATATGGTGAATCTGGACTAGGTTTAGCGATTGTGCAACAACTCGTTAAACTGCATCAAGGTACTATTTCTGTAGACAGTCAATTAGGAGAAGGAACTACATTTTCTCTCTTTTTTCCAGGTGAAAGAAAAAGTCAGGAGTCTTTATAGCAGGTTAGAGATATTGATACTTCCTTTTTCTCTTTAGGCTAGTGGTTATGATCAGTGATAGGAGTTCTATTCGTCTGTGAGTTATATGTAAATGACAACGTGCAACAAAAAACAGACATGATACTTTAGCGAGTTAAAGTATCATGTCTGTTTTTATATTGTTGTTTTACTGCTGTTTTATGGGTGTGTATTATTGCAACACAGTGACTCCATCAGGTACAGTCCAAGGAGCAGATTCGTGAATATGATCATAAAAAAGGATACCATTTAAATGATCAATTTCATGTTGTAACACGATTGCCTCATAATCTTTAAATTGTCGTTCGTGTTCTTTGCCGTCAATATCTGTATATCTTACTTTAATTCGCGCAGCTCTTGGGACATAACCAGGAACTTCTCGGTCTACAGAAAGACACCCTTCACCATCAGGTAAACATACTTTTTGAAGCGATTCCCGAATAATTTTAGGGTTAATCAGTACTTCACTCAATGAAATATACTCTTCTAACTGATCAGGATGTTCTGGGTGCTGTTTTACATTTGGAATATGGACTGCAATCATTTGTTTATCTAAACCTAATTGTGGTGCTGCAAGGCCTACGCCAGGTCTTAAGTCATATTGCTCTGCGAGTTGTTCATCTTGACTATTTTTTAAAAACTCCATCATCTGCTCAGCCAGTTCTTGATCTTCTTTGGAAAGAGGTGTTGTTAGCAGTTGAGCTGTTTTTCTAAGTTGAGGATGGCCTTCGCGTACGATATCTTTCATTGTTAACATGAATATGCACCTTCTTACTTAAAATAAATTAACCTTTATGTTCACGTTCTTCACGTTTTTCTTTCTTTTCTAATTTTTTTTCAGCAACGTGAGCTTCACGTTCATCAATTATTTTTTCTTCTGCATGTTTATAAGCTTCACGTTCAAAGCTTTCACGATTTTCTTTTAATCCGTCTCTTAATGTTGTCATGAGATTCACCATCCTTTTTATTTGTAGCTTTATTATACCATGATTTTTTTCTTTTTTAGATCAAAGAAAAACTTTTTTAAAAAATCTCTGACAAAAAGCAGGCTTTTTGTTAAAATAAAGCAGAAACTTAGATATAAAGTTATATATCTCATATAAAGGAAGGGAATTCATATGCGCTTAAGAAATAAGCCAGGAGCGTTAGAGAAACTGCAAAGTAATACAACATATGTTGTACAAAATCCAGAACAGTTTCAAGGGAGTTGGCCATCTGTTTTTGTAAAAGAGCAGCCGATTCATATTGAAATAGGAACAGGTAAAGGTCGATTTATTACAGAACTTGCCCAAAAACATCCTGAGATTAATTTTATCGGGATCGAGCTTCAAGCAAGTGTACTGATTCATGTACTTGAAAAGTTAGAGACATTAAAGTTACCGAATGTAAAATTACTTCATACAGATGGTCGTGCTGTAACGCAGTATTTTGCAGCAGGTGAAGTGGATCGTATTTATCTTAACTTTTCTGATCCATGGCCTAAAAAAAGACATGAAAAACGTCGATTAACTTCTCCTGATTTTTTAGTTGCCTATCAAGAAATTTTAGCACCAGAGTGTCAAATTTATATGAAAACAGACAATCAAGGGCTATTTGAGTATACTTTAGTGACACTATCAGAACAAGGATGGATGTTAGATGAAGTTTCTTTAGATTTACATCGATTAGAAGATATAGAAAATGTAATGACAGAATATGAAGAAAAATTTTCTTCTAGAGGACAAAGAATTTACCGACTTAAAACACATTTTCCTAAAGAAGAATGTTGACAGCATAGAGGAACTATGATATCCTAACTAAGGTGCTTTAGAACAGGTCGAAAGACGTGCTGACTGTCAATAAAGCCAAGTATGATTGCAGAGATAGCTGCAATATTTTTTCATGATAAAAATGGTTCGCCTGGATGTGTGGATCTAGAATAGGAAATAGAAAGGGAGGAGGAACTTTAGATGCCTACAATTAATCAATTAGTACGCAAACCTCGTAAATCAAAAACAACGAAATCAAATTCCCCTGCTTTAAATAAAGGGTATAATAGCTTTAAAAAGACACAAACAAATGTGCATGCTCCTCAAAAACGTGGTGTTTGTACACGTGTTGGAACAATGACACCGAAAAAACCGAACTCAGCGTTACGTAAATATGCGCGTGTTCGTTTATCAAACTTAATTGAGGTTACTGCTTATATCCCAGGGATTGGGCATAACTTACAAGAACACAGTGTTGTATTAATCCGTGGAGGACGTGTAAAAGACTTACCAGGGGTACGTTACCATATTGTTCGTGGTGCGTTAGATACAGCAGGTGTGGTTGATCGTAAACAAAGCCGTTCTAAATACGGAACAAAAAAACCTAAAGGTTAATTTTTGTCATCAAAAATAAGTATTTTATAAAATAAAAATAAAAAATTTAAGAAGATGGAAGGAGGAGTTTGGATGCCTCGTAAAGGTCCTGTTGCAAAACGTGATGTTTTACCAGATCCGATTTATAATTCCAAACTAGTTACACGTTTAATTAATCAGGTGATGATTGATGGAAAACGTGGAATCGCATCAAAAATAATTTATAATGCTTTTGACATTATTCAAGAGAAGACAGGTACAGATCCTCTTGAAGTATTTGAACAAGCAATGGAAAATGTTATGCCTGTTCTTGAAGTTAAAGCACGCCGTGTTGGTGGGTCAAACTACCAAGTCCCTGTAGAAGTACGTCCTGAGCGTCGTACCACTTTAGGATTACGCTGGATTGTAAGCTATGCACGTTTACGTGGAGAGCATACAATGGAAGAGCGTTTAGCAAAAGAAATTATGGATGCTGCTAACAACACAGGAGCTTCTGTTAAAAAACGCGAAGATACACATAAAATGGCTGATGCAAACCGTGCATTTGCGCATTATCGTTGGTAATTTAAGTCTCGTAAGAGATGCAGCTTAACTCGATGTGATTGATCATCGAGGCTGTATGCGTGTGGAAAATAGAGAGGAGTGCACACATGGCAAGAGAATTTTCGTTAGAAAAAACGAGAAATATAGGAATCATGGCTCACGTTGATGCCGGAAAAACAACAACAACAGAGCGTATCTTGTACTATACAGGTAAAATCCATAAAATTGGAGAAACTCATGAAGGAGCTTCTCAAATGGACTGGATGGAACAAGAACAAGAGCGTGGAATTACAATTACATCTGCCGCAACGACTGCACAGTGGAAAGGGAATCGTGTCAATATCATTGATACCCCTGGACACGTGGATTTTACTATTGAAGTACAACGTTCACTACGTGTATTAGATGGTGCGGTAACGGTATTAGACTCACAATCTGGGGTAGAGCCACAAACAGAAACAGTTTGGCGTCAAGCGACAGATTATCGAGTACCCCGTATTGTATTTTGTAACAAAATGGATAAAATTGGTGCGGATTTCTTATATTCTGTATCAACACTTCATGATCGTTTACAAGCAAATGCACATCCAATTCAACTTCCAATTGGTGCAGAAGATGATTTCACTGGAATCATTGACTTAGTTAAAATGAAAGCTGAAATTTACACAAACGATTTAGGAACAGAAATTCAAGAAACTGAAATTCCTGAAGAGTACCGTGAACAAGCTGAAGAATACCGTGAAAAGTTAATTGAAGCTGTTGCAGATATGGATGAAGAATTGATGATGAAATTCTTAGACGGAGAAGAAATCTCTGAAGAAGAATTAAAATCAGCAATTCGTACAGCAACATTATCTGTAGAGTTTTTCCCAGTAATGTGCGGAACAGCCTTTAAAAATAAAGGGGTTCAGTTATTACTTGATGCGGTAATTGACTACTTACCAGCACCAACAGATATCCCACCAATTAAAGGGGTAAATCCAAAAACAGGTGAAGAAACGGAGCGTCCATCTTCTGATGATGAGCCATTTGCATCACTTGCATTTAAAGTAATGACCGATCCATTTGTTGGACGTTTAACATTCTTCCGTGTGTATTCTGGAATTTTAGATTCAGGATCTTACGTTTTAAATGCTTCTAAAGGCAAACGTGAACGTATTGGACGTATTTTACAGATGCATGCGAATACACGTGAAGAAATTCAAAATGTATATGCCGGAGATATCGCTGCAGCAGTAGGTCTTAAAGATACAACAACAGGGGATACATTATGTGATGAAAAAGCACCTGTTATCTTAGAATCTATTGAATTCCCAGAGCCAGTTATTGAGGTTGCGGTAGAGCCTAAATCTAAAGCTGACCAAGATAAAATGGGAATTGCATTACAAAAACTTGCTGAAGAAGATCCATCATTCCGTGTTGAAACAAATGCAGAAACAGGTGAAACGGTTATTGCCGGAATGGGTGAGCTTCACTTAGACGTTTTAGTTGACCGTATGCGCCGTGAGTTTAAAGTAGATGCAAACGTTGGGGCACCTCAAGTGTCTTACCGTGAAACATTCCGCAATGCAACTCAAGCAGAAGGTAAATTTGTACGTCAATCCGGTGGTAAAGGTCAGTACGGACACGTTTGGATTGAATTTACACCAAATGAAGAAGGAAAAGGCTTTGAATTTGAAAATGCGATTGTCGGTGGGGTTGTTCCTCGTGAATACATTCCAGCGGTAGAAAAAGGATTAGAAGATGCTATGTTAAACGGAGTTTTAGCTGGCTATCCATTAGTAGATATTAAAGCAAAACTTTATGATGGATCATATCATGATGTTGACTCAAGTGAGACAGCATTCCGTGTTGCTGCATCTATGGCACTTCGTGAAGCTGCTAAAAAAGCAAATCCTGTAATTTTAGAGCCTATGATGAAAGTTGTTGTGACTGTTCCTGAAGAATATTTAGGAGATGTTATGGGACATGTTACAGCACGTCGTGGACGTGTTGAAGGTATGGAAGCTAAAGGAAATTCACAAATTGTGAATGCGATTGTTCCATTATCTGAAATGTTTGGTTATGCAACAACATTACGTTCTTCTACACAAGGACGCGGAACATTTATGATGACATTTGATCATTATGAAGATGTACCGAAATCTATTCAAGAAGAAATCATCAAAAAAAATGGTGGTAAATCTGAATAATTAAGTCTGTATTTTTTGACAAAAATCATGTAAAATGATAATTAATGATTGAGTTTATAGATGCGTGCATCTGTAAGCTCTCTCTATAAAATATAAATTATTAGGAGGCTATCTTAAAATGGCAAAAGAAAAATTTGATCGTTCTAAACCCCATGTAAATATTGGTACTATCGGACACGTTGACCATGGTAAAACTACATTAACAGCTGCGATTGCAACTGTATTATCAAAACATGGTGGCGGAGAAGCTGCAAGTTATGCAGAAATCGATAACGCACCTGAAGAAAAAGAGCGTGGAATTACAATCAATACTTCACACATTGAGTATGAAACAGATGTACGTCACTACGCACACGTTGACTGCCCAGGACACGCGGACTACGTTAAAAACATGATCACTGGAGCAGCTCAAATGGATGGAGCTATCTTAGTAGTATCTGCTGCTGATGGTCCAATGCCACAAACTCGTGAGCATATCTTATTATCACGTAACGTTGGTGTTCCATACATCGTTGTATTCTTAAACAAAGTTGATATGGTTGATGACGAAGAATTATTAGAATTAGTAGAAATGGAAGTTCGTGACTTATTAACTGAATATGACTTCCCAGGTGATGATACACCAATTATCGCTGGATCTGCATTAAAAGCTTTAGAAGGCGATGCTGCTTATGAAGAAAAAATCTTAGAATTAATGGCTGCAGTTGATGAGTACATTCCAACTCCAGAACGTGACAATGATCGTCCATTCATGATGCCTGTTGAGGATGTATTCTCTATTACAGGACGTGGAACTGTTGCAACAGGACGTGTTGAGCGTGGACAAGTTCGTGTTGGGGATGAAGTTGATATCGTTGGTATCAAACCTGAAATCGAAAAAACAACAGTTACTGGTGTTGAAATGTTCCGTAAATTATTAGATTACGCTGAAGCTGGAGATAACATTGGTGCATTATTACGTGGTATTGCACGTGAAGATATTGAGCGTGGACAAGTATTAGCTAAACCAGGTTCAATTACACCACATACTCGTTTCAAAGCTGAAGTTTATGTATTATCAAAAGATGAAGGTGGACGTCATACACCATTCTTCTCTAACTACCGTCCACAATTTTACTTCCGTACAACTGATGTTACCGGTGTTGTAGAATTACCAGAAGGAACTGAAATGGTAATGCCTGGCGATAACGTAGCAATGGAAGTTGAATTAATTCACCCAATTGCGATTGAAGACGGAACTCGTTTCTCAATTCGTGAAGGTGGACGTACTGTTGGATCAGGCGTTGTTACTGAAATCGTAAAATAATTAATTCTTTCTTACTTAGATTGTCTAGCCCAGCTAGATAATCTAAGTATTTTTTTTTTGGAAAATAGCCTTAAGAAAAAGTTAAAATATGATATACTAGAGAAGATATCGATGTAACGTCAGAAGCGATGTAGCTTAATAATTAGCTAGGGAGGATCTTGATATGACCCAAAAAGAAACATTTTATATTACAACACCGATTTATTATCCAAGTGGAAAGTTACATATCGGAAATGCATATACAACGGTTGCCTGTGATGTGCTCGCTCGTTATAAACGATTACGAGGTTATGATGTATTTTATTTAACAGGACTTGATGAGCACGGTCAAAAAATCGAACAAAAGGCCAAAAGTCAACAGATGACTCCTCAAGAATATGTTGATGAGATGTCCATTCGTGTGAAAAAATTATGGAATTTATTAGATATTAGTTATGATGATTTTATTCGTACCACGGATCCTAAACATCAAAAAAGTGTGCAGTATATTTTTCAAAAGCTATTAGACCAAGGCGATATTTATTTAGGTGAATATGTCGGTTGGTATTCTGTATCCGATGAAGAATACTTCACAGAAACCCAATTATCTGAAGTTTATAAAGATGATGAAGGTCGCGTAATAGGCGGAAAAGCACCAAGTGGTCATGAAGTAGAACTTGTGAAAGAACCGTGTTATTTCTTTAAGATGAGTAAATATGCGCCAAGATTAATTGAATATTATGCACAGCATCCTGAATTTATTCAGCCCCATTCTCGTGAAGTTGAGATGTTAAATAATTTTATTAAACCAGGATTAGAAGATTTAGCAATTACCAGAACTACCTTTGATTGGGGGATTCATGTGCCAAATGATCCAAAACATGTCGTTTATGTTTGGATTGATGCTTTAAGTAATTATATTACAGCTCTTGGTTATGGTAGCGATGATGATGCGTTGATGAAAAAATACTGGCCTGCAGATGTGCATATGATTGGAAAAGATATTGTCAGATTTCATACCATTTATTGGCCAATTTTACTGATGGCTTTAGATTTACCATTACCTAAGACCATTTATGCCCATGGTTGGATGCTGATGAAAGAGGGTAAGATGTCTAAATCTAAAGGAAATGTCGTCTATCCAGAGATGTTAATTGAAAGATACGGTTTAGATCCTGTACGTTATTATTTAATGAAAACAATGCCTTTTGGAGGAGATTATGTCTTTACTCCAGAAGACTTTGTACAGCGGATGACTTCTGATTTATCGAATGATTTAGGTAACTTATTAAATAGAACGATTGCGATGATTAATAAGTATCGTAATGGTCATGTGCCTAAATATGCTTCTCTTGTTACAGATTATGATAGTGAACTTTCAACAACAGCTGCAAATATTATTGGTAAGTATTATAAACATATGGATGAGATGGAATTTAGTGCAGCACTTTCTGAAGTGTGGCAGTTAATTACGCGCGCGAATAAATATATTGATGAAACAACACCGTGGATTTTGGCAAAAGACACTGAAAAAGCAGCAGAGCTAGATAGTGTGCTTGTTCATTTAGCAGAGTCATTGCGTATTGTGGCTGTTTTATTACAACCCTTTATGACAAAAGCATCATATGATATTTTCAGACAACTAGGACTTCCAGCTGTTGAAACATCGATCAACGGCTTAAGGTTTGGAGAGTTTCCTGAAGGTACTACGGTTATTAAACAAGGGGAGCCGATTTTTCCACGTGTCGATCAGGAAGTGGAAGTACAATATATTCAAAAACAAATGGCACATCCTGATGGCCGTCCTGTGACTAGCAAATGGGATCCTGAAGAGACGGTATTATTATCGCGCAAAGAGCAAGAAATTCAGTATGATACGTTTGATCAAGTAGAGCTTAAAGTTGCTGAGATTATTGACTGTCAAAAAGTGCGCGGTGCAGATCGTTTGCTTGTATTTCGCCTAGATGCAGGAGATGAAGGGCATAGACAGATTGTCTCAGGAGTTGCAGAATATTATCCAGACCCATCAAAACTGATTGGTAAAAAAGTAGCCATTGTAGCTAATTTAAAACCACGCAAATTACGCGGATATTTAAGTCAAGGTATGATTTTATCATCAGAGCAAGATGGAAAATTACAGCTTGTTGAAATTAGTAAAGATGTACCTAATGGTGCAGAAATTGCCTAAAACGGTTGAGTTGAAAAACTCAATCGTTTTTTTCAAAAGGAGGAAGGATTATGTATTTTGATACACATACGCATTTAAATGTCGATGCTTTTTCTAAGGATGTAGAAGAAGTGCTCATGCGTGCTCAAGAAGCTCAAGTGACTAAAATGGCGATTGTTGGTTTTGACACGCCAACAATTCAACAAAGCTTATCCTTAAGTGAAACTTATGAAGGACTTTATAGTATTATCGGTTGGCATCCGACAGAGGCAGGATCTTATACATCACAAATCGCTTACTGGTTAGAAGAGCAACTAAAGCATCCTCAGGTTGTCGGATTAGGTGAAATTGGTTTGGATTATTACTGGATGAATGATGATCCTAAAGTACAAGAACGCGTCTTTTTAGAACAAATTGAGCTCGCTAAACATGTTCAGTTGCCGGTAAGTATTCATACAAGAGAGGCACTGGAAGATACGTATCGTATTTTAAAATCAGCACATATTGAAGATGTCGGTGGGATTATGCACAGTTTTAGTGGAGATCGTTATTGGATGGAGCGTTTTTTAGATTTAGGCATGCATATTTCTTTTAGTGGTGTAGTTACCTTTAAAAAAGCAACAGATGTCCAAGAAGCAGCAACTTATGTTCCTTTTGATAAAGTACTTATTGAAACGGATGCGCCTTATTTAGCCCCTGTTCCTTTTCGTGGAAAACGTAATGAGCCAAGTTATGTCGTCTATGTTGCTGAGATGCTTGCAAAGCTTAAAAATTGTCCTGTAGATATGATTGCTAAGCAAACGATGGATAATGCCTGTCAGCTGTTTGGAATTGATGTATGATTAGCTTAGATTGTGTACTTGTTGTTGAAGGAAAAAGTGATACGCAGCGTCTTCAGCAATTTTATCATGTAGATACGATTGAAACGAACGGTTCAGAAATTTCTAAACAGACTTTAAACGCTATTCAGCGCTTAGTTCAAATAAGACCTGTGGTCGTATTTACAGATCCTGACTTTTCAGGAGAAAAAATTAGACAAACAGTCACTCAGTATGTTCCTGAAGTAGGACATGCTTTTTTATCAAGAGCTCAGGCAAAGTCAAATCATCCAAGCGATAGTTTAGGGGTAGAACATGCTTCTTATGAAGCATTATCTGCTGCTTTAGCACATATTCGTAATATACCAGATAACCAGTATCAAGGGATTTGTTTTTCTCCGGGTAAGTGGCTTCAATTAGGCTTATCATCAGGCGCTATGGCACAAAAACGAAGAGAAATTTTAGGGGACTTACTACATATTGGTTATGGGAATAGTAAGCAGTTTCAAAAGAAACTCGTTATGTTTGGCATTACAGAAGAAGAATTTTTTCAGGCTTATGAACAAATGGAGGCGTTATTATGACATCATCAAAAAAGGAACAGATTGGAACACCGAGTTATACACAAAAATTATTAAAGGAACATCAATTTGTGTTAAAGAAAAAATATGGGCAAAACTTTTTAACGGATTTAAATATTTTAGAGAGAATTATTGAAGTTGCAGAGCTGGATCAAAAGACAAATGTCATTGAAATCGGGCCTGGATTTGGGGCGCTTACAGAGCAATTAGCACGTAGTGCTAATGAAGTGCTTGCTTATGAAATTGATCAGCAGTTACTGCCGATTTTAAATCAAACATTAGCTGATTATGATCAGGTGACCGTCATCGGTAAAGATATTTTAAAAGCAGATATCGCCTCAGATATTCAGACCTACTTTACAGATTCTACGCTGCCTGTTCATGTCGTTGCGAATTTACCGTATTATATTACTACACCGATTTTAATGCATCTTATCGAAACAAAAGCACCGATTGACCGTTATGTAATGATGATGCAAAAAGAAGTAGCAGAGCGTATTCAGGCAGGGCCTGGAACAAAAGCATATGGCTCGTTATCGGTTGCGATTCAATACTATATGGAAGCATCCATTGCCTTTACCGTGCCAAGTACCGTCTTTATTCCAAAACCTAATGTGGACTCAGCGATTTTAGTATGTCAAAAAAGAGCAGAGCCACTTGTTGAAGTGACTGATGAATCGCTATTTTTTAAATTAGTACGTGGTGCGTTTCAACAAAGAAGAAAAACACTTTGGAATAACTTATTAGCATTATTTGGTAAAGATGAGCAAATTCAAAAATGGCTTAAAACAGCATTAAATGAGGCAGATATCTTACCAAGTGTTCGTGCTGAGCAGCTGTCGATTCAAGAGTTTGCAGCACTTTCTAATGCACTGAGTGCACTATCTCCTACATAGATCTTTAGCTGAAAATATGCTATGATAGGGTAGTTAGGAATGAAATGAAGGAGGCTTTTTTTTGAACGAAATCAATGAACATCAACGTGTTGTACAAGTGTCTGATCCAGGCATGTTACAACAGCTTGTAGGAACGCATGATCAATATTTTAAACTTTTAGAATCTCAATTAGATGTTACAATCACACATCGAGGTGAGATGATTTATATTAAAGCATTATCTGATGATCATGCTTGTTTGGCAGTTGATATTCTTTCTGAACTACAAAAATTAATATCTCGAGGGATGAATATAGAGTATGGAGATGTTTTAACAGCCATTCATATGGCAAAAAATGGAACACTACATCAATTTTTAGATTTATACCATACAGAATTGTTAACGGATAAACAAGGCAGGTCTATTCGACCACGAACATTTAGTCAAAAAAAATATGTGGATGCTATTTATCGTCGAGATGTTGTTTTTGGAGTCGGTCCTGCAGGAACTGGAAAAACATTTTTAGCGATTGCAATGGCTGTGCTTGCGTTAAAACAAGGAAAAGTAAGCAAAATTATTATTACACGTCCTGCTGTTGAAGCTGGAGAAAATTTAGGGTTTTTACCAGGTGATTTAAAAGAAAAAGTAGATCCTTATTTAAGACCAATGTATGATGCGTTAAATCGCATTTTAGGGCTAGAACAGACGACACGATTGATGGATCGAGGGGTGATTGAAATAGCACCGCTTGCTTATATGCGTGGAAGAACACTAGATGAAGCCTTTGTGATTTTAGATGAGGCGCAAAATACGACAGTAGCTCAGATGAAGATGTTTTTAACACGTCTTGGCACACAGTCTAAAATGATTATTAATGGAGATCCTTCACAAGTTGATTTACCTAAAGGAGTTACTAGTGGATTAATCCATGCTGAGCGTGTGTTAAAAGATATTCCAGAGATTCAATTTATTACGTTTTCTTCAGATGATGTGGTGCGACATCCTGTAGTTGCCCAAATTATTCAAGCATATCAGCAGTTTAATGCATAAGATGATGACTACGTTAATCATAATTATGGATACATAAAAGGAGATTAGCATATGAAGTGGAGTGTGCAAGAAATTAAGCACAATATGGGAAAGCGCTATGTTTATATTGTGTTAGCAGTATTTTCTTTACTTCTTTTTGCCTTAGTTTACAATAACGTCAGACCCAAGAAGATGAATATTGTTGAAGGTCAGTTAGCTGAAGAAACGATTCGTGCGAATAAAACCATTGAAAATACAGAAGAGACAGAAGACAAAAGACAACTTGCTGAAGAAGCGGTGATACCAGCTTCAACCTTTGATGAACAAAAAAAAGAAGAACAAATCGCAACGGTTGAGCAATTATTTAAATTAGTTTCTAAAATTAAACAAAAGGCTCAAGAAAGTTATCAAGAAAAAGTGCAACATAATTCGGGTGAGATTATTTCAAAACCGACCATTGAAGAAGAAATTGCTGCGTTAAAGCAAGAATTTGAAAAGCTAAATCAACATGATATTTTATTTTATCAAAGCTTACCACCGCATTTTTATGAAACGATTTTTTCTTTATCTGATGAAGAACGATCACATGCATTAACGATTACAAAAAATAGTTTAGATCGTATTATGTCACAACATATTCGGACTTCTAATTTAGAAGATGCAAGAAAACAGGCGGTTATTGATGTAGATCGCATGACGATTTCTGAAAAAGAAAAAAGTGTGATTACAGATTTATTAACAAGAGCTATTGTTGTTAATGAAGGATTTAATGAGAAAAAAACAGAAGATCTAAAAAAAGCCGCACGAGATAGTGTCGCTCCGAGTATGATTTATCAAGGAGAAGTGATTGTTCAAGAAGGAGTGCAAATTGATCAAAAAGCGATTCAAAAATTAACATTACTAGGTATGATGAATGAAACGACCTCTATTTTTCCTATTGTTTCTTTAGTGTTGTTAATTTTATTTCAAGCAGCTGTACTTCTTTATTTAGGAAAACAGTTTGAAGTAGAACATGAAGATAAACAGACGATTTATATTACGTTTTATGCCTTACTTTTTTTAATTAATATTTTAATGATTAAATTTTTACATACCTTTCAAAATGAGTCGTTATCTTATGTTATGTATTTGTTTCCAGCAGCCTTTACCCCTTTAGTCTTAACGATTTTTATCTCAAGAAGGTTAGGGGTTACGGCAGCCATTTTTCAAGTAGCCTATATGTTTTTTATTTTTAATGATCTTTTAGGTAGCAGTTCTTTACTGATGGTCAGTATTTACTATATTTTCACTGGGGTTTTTGCGACGATGTTGCGACAAGAAAGAATTGGTAATCAGTTGAAAAAAGGCCTTGTTTGGCTTGTCTTATTTCCCTTTAGTTTTTCGATTGTTTTAGTAACACTTCAAGGATTACAGTTTACAGATATTAAAACATGGCTGATTTTTATTTGTGCACTTGCTGGAAGTTTACTTTCTTTTTTACTTTCCATTGGGTTACATCCTTATATTGAACTGCTTTTAAATGATGATAGTTTAATTGTACTGAATGAATTGAGCAATCCCAATCATCCGTTACTGAAGCAATTATTAACAGAAGCTCCAGGTACGTATCATCATAGTATGATGGTTGCTAATTTAAGTGCTAATGCGGTGGCAGAAATTGGGGGGAGAACGCTTTTAACACGGGTAGCTTGTTATTATCATGATATTGGTAAAATTAAACATGCGAACTTTTTTGTAGAAAATTTACCAGCAGGAGCTGAAAATCCTCATAATTTTTTACTACCAAAAGATAGTAAAGAAATTATTTTTGATCATGTCACAGAAGGCGTTAAAATCTTAAAAGAAGAACAGATGCCCCAGCTTGTGATTGATATTTGTCAGCAACATCATGGAACGACATTGATGAAATATTTTTATGTAAAAGCTAAAGAACAAGATGATACGGTGACACAAGATGAATTTAGATATCCAGGTCCAATTCCTCAAACAAGAGAAGCTGCAGTTGTTAGTATTGCAGATAGTGCAGAAGCTGCAGTGCGTGCGATGGATCATCCTACAAATGAAAAGATTGAAGCTTTTGTAAAAAATTTAGTGAAAAATCGAATTGAAGATGGACAATTAGATGACTCAGGACTTACGCTTAATGAAATTCGTAAAGTAGAAGCGTCTATTATTAATGGTTTATGTAGTACGTTTCATTCTAGAATTAAGTATCCGAAAATGAAAGAAGAAGCAGAAGAGATGAAAAAAGCACAAGAAAGGAAAGACCGATGATTGTTGTTAATTGGTATCAAGAATATCAACCAGAAATTTCAGAAAAGCGATTGCTCACTTTAGAAGCATTATTAGCTGTTGCTGCAGAGCATGTGGGTTTAGAAGAATCTGTTGAGCTTTCAGTGACATTTATGTCTGATGATTCCATTCAAAAATATAATCAGCAGTATAGAAATATTGACCGAGCAACTGATGTGATTAGTTTTGCGATGGAAGATATTGAACATGATGTTTATGATGTCATTGACTGGCATGTTGTTGATGAACCGAGAATTTTAGGAGATATTTTAATTTCTATAGATCGTGTTCAAGAGCAAGCAAAGCGGTATGGTCATTCTTTCGAACGAGAATTAGGATTTTTAGTTGTACATGGTTTTCTTCACTTATTAGGTTATGATCATCAAACACCAGAAGAAGAAAAGGAGATGTTTGGATTACAACATGAAATCTTGGAAGCCTTCGGACTCTCTAGATTCGCATCAGACGAGTAAAAACCGACACGTTTGGCAAGCTTTTTATCATGCGATTTCAGGGCTGAAAACGGCCTTTAAAGAAGAACGCAATTTAAAAATTCAAGCAGGATTAGGTATTTTAGCCCTAATTACTGCTTATATTTTGAATATATCTTTATGGGAATGGATTGTGATTATTTATTTAATTGCTTGGGTAATCACTTTAGAATTGGTCAATACGGTTTTTGAACATCTTGTAGATTTAATTACCGACTGTACTTATCATCCAATCGCCAAAAAGGTTAAAGATATTAGTGCAGGCTTTGTATTATTCAATGCATTCGTAGCACTGATACTTGTACTGATTATTTTTATTTCTCATCTACTACATTAAAAAAGGTAAAGGAGCGTGTATGATGAATCAAAAAGAGACGTATCGTTCAGGATTTGTAGCATTAGTTGGTCGGCCGAATGTTGGTAAATCGACGCTATTAAATCGTATTGTGCGACAAAAAATTGCAATTATGAGTGATAAAGCACAAACAACACGAAATAAAATTCAAGGCATTTATACTACTGATGAGGCCCAAATTGTATTTATTGATACTCCAGGGATTCATAAGCCGAAGCATTCTTTAGGTAATTATATGGTTGAGGCTGCTTATAGTGCATTAAGAGAGGTAGATGCAATTTTATTTTTAGTCAGTGCTGATGAGCCAAGAGGACGTGGGGATGATTTTATTATTGAGCGTCTGCGTCATGCTCAAGCACCTGTTTATTTAGTGATTAATAAAATTGATAAGATTCATCCAGATGCTTTATTACCGATTATTGAAGACTATCAATCAGTATTTTCATTTGCAGAAGTATTTCCTATCTCAGCAACAGAAGGAAATAATGTAGAGCGTTTATTGGATCATTTAATTCAGGAGATGCCAGAAGGACCACAATATTATCCTGAAGATCAAGTCACTGATCATCCAGAATACTTTATTGTTTCAGAACTTATTCGTGAAAAAGTATTACGACTCACACGAGATGAAGTTCCTCATTCGGTGGCTGTTGTTGTTGATGGGATTAAACGTACTGATGAAGATAAAGTTCATGTACAAGCTACTATTATTGTAGAGCGAGATAGTCAAAAAGGAATCATCATTGGGAAACAAGGAAGCATGTTGAAAAAAATTGGGACAGAAGCAAGAAAAGATATTGAACATCTGTTAGGAGATAAAGTATTTTTAGAATTATGGGTGAAAGTACAAAAAAATTGGCGAGATAAACAAACGTATTTATCAGATTATGGATATCGATTAAAAGACTATTAAGCATGATGCTAATAGTCTTTTCCTATTTCATATTAAGGATGTGTCTTCATGGAATGTGTTCATGGGATTGTAATTTATATAAAAAAATATCGGGAAAAAGATTTATTAGTGAAGTTATTTACTGAAGAATATGGACCTATTATGTTTTTAGCTAGAGGTGCACAAATGCCAAGTCATGCGTTATCTTCCGTAAAGCATCCTTTTGCAAAAGGAGTGTTTTTAGGAAAAATAAATCATAATCGCTTATCTTATTTAAATAATTTAAAAGAAATAGAATTACCAATGGAGCTTTATCATGATTATTTAGCTTATGCGTATATGACATATTGGGCGCAATTATTAAATGCAGCATTAGATGAAGGTCAGCCAAGTCAAGAGATGTACCTTTTATTTTCTGAGTTAAGAACACGGGTTCTAGGAGGAGCAGATCCTGAAGCGTTAAGTTTTTTATTTGAGTTAAGATTGTTGCCTTATTTTGGGATTTGTTTTGATTGGCAGCAGTGTCGATTTTGTGCACAAAGATCAGGGATTTTTGATTTTAGTTCAGAATGTTCTGGACTCGTGTGCCTTCAAGATTTTTCTAAAGTATCTCATCGTTATCACGCTCATCCTAATGCTATTTATTTAATGAGACAGTTAGCTTGTCTTTCCTTAGATGATTTAGGTGAAATCCAACTTAAAGATCAGACGAAACGATTAGTAAGATCAGTGATCGATCAAATTTATGATGAATATGTCGGTGTTTTTGTGAAAGGTAAGCAATTTTTAAAAAAAATGGATCAAGATACTCAGAAGATGCAAAGTAAAGATTAAGATTATGGTATAATAAAAATAATGCAATAGTTATAGGAGGGGTTGAGTGTGTCATCGTTATTATGGCAAGAAAAAGCAAAAAAAGTATTAGAAGAAGAAGCGGATAAAATATTACAAATTATTGAAAATCAACAGTATCATTTATGCATTGCACAGTGTAAAGCCTTTGAAGAAGTTATTGATACACAGATGTATGGATATTCAAGGCAGATTATGTATGCCGTTAAGATTGATGCGATTAGTCAATCAGAAGGTGCTAAAATGTTAGCTCACTTAGAGCATGCACTCAATCAAATGTACAATGAAGTTTATGATGAGCAGCGTGAAGAACAACGAATACAAGATCATACAGCATTAAATCATGAAAGAGGACTATCGTGACACGGTTAAAACGATTTTTAATTTCATTAGTGATTTGTCTAGTTGCTTTTTATAGTTATCCTATTATTAAAGATTTAACATCTCCTCCTCCCCCTCCTACATCGCAATATGCGACCACATTAAAACCCCATATTATACGAAATGAGACGCCTGTTTCTCTTGGAGGTATTTCTCAATATATTGGTCAGTCCCGGGAACAATTTGAAGCGGAGTTTGGTCAGCCTAAAGATCATATATTAACAGGATTAGGTTATGAGTGGTGGATTTATGGTGCAGATATGCATCAGTTTTTTCAAGTGAGTTATGATCATGATCGAGTCCAAGAAATTTTTGTCTTAGGAGATCAAGTCTCCATTACTCCATTTAAAATGGGTATGGAGTTATCTGAATTAACCGAAGTGACTCCTATTTATTCTGATTTTGTATTTGAAGTAGATGATCATCTTTATGAAATAGAGTTAACTGAGGAGCAGTTAACCTTAATGCCTTTGATTATGTTTGATCATAATGCCTTTGCTTTACTGCATATGAGTCGTTGGACAGGAGAGCTGGTGGCTATTCGTTATTTAACAGCGGAGCGTTTGTTGAGGCTGATGCCTTATCAACTGATTAGTGGAAATTTGCCAGATATTCCATATACTAAGCAACAAGATTGGCAAGTTATTAATTTAGATAATCGAAGACAGTTTTTAAATCTTTTATCGATTTTAAGAGTAAAAGAGGGTTATTCCCCTTATATTTTAAGAAGTGCATTGATAGATATTAGTCAAGAGATGTTAACACAATTGTTAGCAAACAGTGCTTCCTTTTTTAATATGGAAGAGATTGAATTTTGGGATAGTCGATATGAAGATATTAATTTGCAACATGTTTTTTATTTGAATACAAAAGATTTAAAACCTATTATTAAAACATTGCCACATCGAAACTGGATTGACCAAGCTGTTTTTTATGCCCCTACCTATGACCTGCCCTGGTTACTTATGAGTATGTATAATCGTCGTAGCTTTCAAACAATATTTCAACAAGAGCAAGCAAGGTATTTAGGAATTACATTTGATCAAGATATGTTGTTATTTGTATCAAGCAGTGATGCTGCGTTACATCCAAAAATAGAAATAGGAGATTGATATGAATTACGATAGTGATTTACTTATTTTAGAAGATGATAAAGATCATTTGATTGAAGCGATATATCAAAGTCAGGTTTATCAAAATTATTTAGCGGCTTATCAAGCATTTCAGCAGGATTTAGGTGCACAACAACAAAAAGAGCGTTTTTTATTAGCTAAGCAACGATTTGATGCCATTGCACCTTACGGTGCACATGCTCCTGATTATAAAAAATACCAAAGAGAGCTTAGAAAAGAAAAGCGTGCTTTAGATATGATACCAAGTGTTATAGAATTACGGGCCTCAGAATATGAATTACAACAATTATATGATTGTGTAGCAGAAACCATTGCTCAATCAGTATCTGATCATATTAATGTCATTTCAGGACAACCCTTTTTAAAACGTCAATGTCAAGGAGGATGTCAACATGGAGCATCAATTTAAAGCCACTCATCTTGCCAAAGATTGGATTATAGAACGTACATCATTAATTATTGAGATGAAATCACTCCATGATGTTGATAAGTTAAGTCAGTATGGATGGATTCAATATATTTCTCATCACATGAATTATGTGGTTCTTTCTGTGGAGCGAAGTTATGCAGATCTTATACAAAAAATATTAACGAAAATTCCAGAAGTCATTCAAATTTTACCTTCTTATAAGTATCATTTTACTTTACAAGAAGAGCGTAAGATGGAATGTTAAAGGAGGCGTAAACATGCGCATTATTGGTGGAACGGCTGGAGGGCAAAAATTAAAAACGTTACCTGGCATGCAGACACGTCCTACTAGTGATAAAGTAAAAGCGGCTATATTTAATATGTTACAATCTTATGTAATTGAGGCTAATGTTTTAGATCTTTATGCTGGAAGTGGGGCTCTTGCCATTGAGGCTATTTCTAGAGGAGCAAAACAAGCCTGTTGTGTTGATAAAAATCCTCAAGCGGTTCGGATTATTCGAGAAAATATAGAGCGTTTAGATAACCCTAAGCAAGTACATATGATGCAACAAGATGCATTTAAAGCCTTATTCGATTTAAAGCAACAAAAAACAACGTGGGATCTTGTGTTTTTAGATCCTCCATATGCTAAGCAGAAGCTAGTTGAATTACTGGAAAAACTTGCTGAATATCAATTGCTTTTAGAAGGCGCATTTGTTGTTTGTGAATTAGATAAACGAGACTTTATTCCAGATGATCTTTTTGGATATGAACTTTATCGTCATAAATATTATGGAAATACACAAATTAAGATCTATCGGTGGGTAGGAGTAGATCAAGATGAATGAAAAGCAGGCCCTGATAACCGGAAGTTTTGATCCGATTACTAAAGGACATTTGGCACTCATAGAACGAGCTGCTTTGTTATTTGATCATTTGTATATTTCTGTAACTCATAATACGCAAAAGCAATCGTATTTTTCGTTACCGCTAAGAACAAAATGGGTTCAGCAGGTGACGAGTCATTTAAATGTGACGGTTGTACAAAATACAGATCAGTTAACAGCAGATATTGCCAAAGCATTAGGAGTAACGTGTTGTATTCGAGGAATAAGAAATACACAAGACTTTATTTATGAACAAAATTTAGCAAACATATTACATACCTATCCTCCTTATTTAGAAACTCTCTGTTTATTTACAGAACCTGAGTATCAAATGATTAGCTCAAGTTTAGTTCGAGAATTATTGTATTATCAAGGTGATATTCGTTCCTATGTTCCAGAAGCTTTAGTTCAAGATATTTATGATGCTTATGCACAAAATAAAAAAGAATGACCGATTAAGGTTCATTCTTTTTTTTCGGAGTGATTTGATAAGAAGATAATGCAATGTCTGGTAAAATTTCTCTAGGATAAGCAGCTTGATCTTGTGCTGAAGATGTTGAAAAGTGCGTTAAAATTAATGCTATAGCAATACCTATGGCTTCGTGATGCTGATTAAAGATAGAAAGCTCATATGCTGTATCATTTTGATGGTGCTTTTGAGTGATAGTCATCAGCTGTTTTGTAACATTCCGCACGATATAATGATGTTCTTTAACTTCTAAAATGACCCAGTTTAATTGTCTTAAAAAATAAATAGGAACCGGAAGTGGAACATGTTTTTTGAGTTCTGCAATTAATTCTTGATCTTGATAAATAAAAAAGTGATACGGATAAGGCGGTTTTGGTTGTTTTAATGTCAGGACGGGTTGGTACTGATGATTATAAATGGTTAGTTGATCTCCAGCCTGTCCCCATCTTCCATGAATGATAAAGCGGACTTGTTTATTTGTTAACTGATAAACTGGAATTTGATGATAGTATGTGTTATTTTTTGGATGTTTAAAAAATAATTTGGTCATAAACTAACCCCTTAAGGTGTCCATTGTCCATTGATGACTTGATAAATGGCATGAGCTACCCCGTGATCTAAATTAGCATGTGTCATATATTTAGCTGTCGATTTTGCTTGTTCAGAACCATTTTCCATAGCAACCGTAACACCATCTAATGCTAACATACTTAAGTCATTGATGTTATCTCCTAAAGTCATAATTTGTGATTCTTGAATATTGAGGTGTTTTGCAAGTTTTAAAACAGCGTTTCCTTTTGTGGCTTGAGGGGCATTAATTTCTAAATTATTAGCACCAGAAGCAGTAATAGATAATGTATAGTGTTCATTTAGTTTTTGTTGAATGGGCAGTAAACGAGAGGTGCCATATTCAGAAAAGACAAATATTTTTAAAATATCAATATCTGGTTGGCGCAGTAATTGATCATAACTGTCGATATAATGGATTTGAAATTCATCAAGCACAGCAACAGCCATACTAAGTGCCATTTTATGTGTCAGATGAGGTAAGGTCATGCCAATCATACTGGTTGCCATAGAAATGCGTTGTGTTCGGTTATTAGAAAAGACTCCTTGACTCGTAGCTAATTCAAAATAGAGCTGTTCTTCATTTAACTTATCAATAATAGATACAGCATCATCTGGATCGATGGGATAAGAAAATAAGAGCTGACCGTGCTGATCAAATACTTGTGCCCCATTTCCTGTAATCATCGGACACGAAATATTTGCAGCTTGCAGAGGAGGAAGTGCTTCTGTAATTCCTCGTCCCGTAGCAATAACAAATTGGATTCCCTGTTCTGTTGCATATTGAATTGCAGCTTGATTTTCTAGAGAAATCTCCATTTGTGCATTAAGTAATGTACCATCCATATCTGATGCAATCATTTCAATCATATAAATCCCCCTTGTAAAATCATAAATAAAAACTGTATTTTGTTGATAGTGTATCATTTTTTCAAAAGACAGTCGAGCAATGCTATCTGTTAAAAGTAGTGAAGCTATAGCTCTTTTTATCTGTAACAAAGATCTTTGGGATCTATAAATCAGATGGCACAATCATTAGAAACATGATAAAATGATGAAGATAAAGAGAGGATGAATACATGTATGAATCAACTAGCTCATACAATACAACAAAAATTTCCAATGATGTTTTTAGAATCAGATCAATCATTAGCTGATTATACATATACAAAAACAGGTGGGCCTGCAGATGTTATTGCTCACCCAACAAATGCAGAAGAATGTCAATCATTAATTTTATTTTGTAATCAACATCATATTCCGTGGCTTGTTTTAGGTAATGCCAGTAATGTGATTGTTCGAGATGGTGGCGTTGAAGGCGTTGTTATTTTGTTTGATCAATGTAAAGAAGTTCATATTAAAGACCGTGTGATTACAGCAGAAGCAGGTGCTTCTTTAATTGAAGTCAGTCGCTTAGCTGCAGAGCATGAATTACAAGGATTAGAATTTGCTTGTGGGATTCCAGGAAGCATTGGTGGAGCAGTCTATATGAATGCAGGCGCTTATGGTGGGGAGATTAAAGATTGTTTGCTTTATGCAGATGTATTAACTCCAGAAGGCGTGTTACACCGATATACAAATGAAGAGATGGCTTTTTCTTACCGACATAGTCGGTTACAAGAAACCGGAGAGATTTTATTATCGGCTACTTTTTTACTAGAATATGGAGATCAAGCACAGATTGATGCTATTCGAGAAGATTTAACGTGTCGTAGAGAAGATAAGCAACCTTTAGAGTACCCATCTTGCGGTAGTGTATTTAAACGACCAGAAGGACATTATACAGGACAACTCATTCAACAAGCAGGCCTTCAAGGGTATCAAATTGGTGGAGCTCAAGTATCGACCAAACATGCAGGATTTATTGTCAATATTGATCATGCAACAGCAACGGATTATTTAACGTTAATTCAATATATTCAAGACCAAATTTGGCAACAATTTAAGGTGCGTTTAGAAACTGAAGTCCGCGTTTTAGGGCGTGATCAATAACTGTTGGATTAGAAGAAAAAGAGGGGAAGCCTGTGAAAAAAATCAATTCAAATAAGCGGATTATTATTGCTTTGCTCATTGTTTTAGTCGTTGTGTTATTAGTAACTGTGACTGCAACGCGAAGAAATCAAGGAGAAAATGAATCAGGGGTGCAGCGTTTTGTCAATGATATTATGGTTACTTCTGATAAAATTGTAGCTTGGCCCATTCATAAAACAAGAGATTTTGTAGGGGCGTTACAATATGTGTCTGCAACATATGAAGAAAATCAAAGATTAAAAAAACAATTAGATGAATTTGAGAATATGCGCAGTGAAAATATTGCTTATAAACAAGAAAATGAGCAATTAAAAGATCAACTAGCTCTAGATGCGACGTTATCTAATTTTGAACGCATTAATGCAAGCGTCATTGATCGCTCACCAGATACATGGCAAAATATATTAATTATTGACAAAGGATCGCAAGATGGAATTGGTATTGATATGCCAGTTATGGGAAGTAAAGGCTTAATTGGTCGAATTTTATCGGTCAATGAGCATTCAGCTAAAGTAGAGTTGTTAACAACATCAAATCAAAATGCCAATCATTTTCCAGTTATGATTTTGCCTAAAGAAGGGGATATTGCTTATGGCATTTTATCAGAATATGATGAAGAAGAAGATGCTTTAGTGATTAAGCAATTAACATCTGCTGTTTCTAATGTACAGCCTGGAGATGAAGTAACAACATCAGGACTGGGTGGTAAATCTCCAAGAGGACTTTATGTAGGTACAGTTAAAGCGATTAAAGATACTGATTTTGGGCTAGAAAAAGAAGTTTATGTGACTCCAGGCACTCCTACTTATGATCTTACAGCCGTGACGGTCATTAAACGTTTAGCTGGAAGTGATGAATCATGAGTCAGTCACGAATTTGGATGTGGAGTCTACCGATTATTTTTTATATGTTGATGTTTTTAGATGGTCAGCTAAGTTTTTTGATGAAGATTATTGCTAAAAATGATATTAGCTTTAATATTCATTTATTACTTTTTGCGATTTTAATTGCCTCTTTTCACTGTTCAAGAACTTATCTTTTATGGGTGAGTACATTTATGGGTTTATTATATGATAGTTATTATTACGGATTATTAGGCATTCAAGCGTTTGTATTACCGATTATTGTTTTATTTATTTATTGGATTTTTAAACATGTCTCTCCTTCATTTTTATCGCTATTAGGCAGTATGATTATTTTTATTACCTTAATGGAAGGTAGCACATTTTTATTACAAAATATTTTTCAACTGATTCATGTTTCAACGGTTTCTTTTATTATTCATGATCTAGGACCGACACTAGCATTAAATACGATTTTATTTATTTTATTGTATTATCCTATGCGTAAATTAATGAATCTTTAATGAAAATGTTGTTGTTTTGTTATCTTAAAGAACTAGATTCTTGATGTAAGGTGTGCTAGAATATCGATGTTATTGGTTTATGTGGGTAGTTGTAAATAAGATTTAGTATGTGGAGGATAGATTGGTGAGAAAACAAAGATTATGGCAATTTGTAGGAGTTTTAGGAATTAGCTGTTTTAGCATGCAATGGGTTTATGCTGAGCCTATTGATGATGATATTGTTCAAAAAGATAAAAAAATTGAGCATTTAACAGTACAAGAACAATCATTAACAGCAGAATTGCAGCAAATTGATCAAGAAATTCAAGAGATCTTAGCAGAAGCAGCAGTACTTGAACAACAACAATTGACCATTCGAGATCAAATTCAATCATTAACAGAAGCAATGGATGAGTTGCAAATACGCATTGAAGAACGTGAGCAAGTGATTCGAGATCAAGCACGATCAATGCAAGTTGATGGGCCTGATCAAAAGTTATTATCTTATATTTTAAATTCAGAATCAGTGACACGTGTTTTAACACGTGTTGTTGCTGCTAATAAATTAGTAAGTGCCCAACAACATATGATGCAACAACAAGAAGCTGATAAACAACTATTAGCAGATAAGCAGCATCAGTTAGAAGAAAAGCTACAAGCATTACAGAAAAATATTACAACATTAGAACGTAAAAAAAATGATTTAGAAACAAAACAGCGAAACAGTGAAATTTTAAAACAAACGATTGCTTTAGAAAAAGAAACAGAACAAGCAAAACGAGCAGAGCTCATTCAAAAAAAAGAGCGCTTAGAACAAGAGCGTAAAGAACAAGAACGATTAAATGAACTAGCTCAAGCACAAGCAAGACAAGTTCAAGAACAACAAAAACAAGACAATCAACCGGCAGCTGCTGCTTTAGTGCAAGCAAGTGCTTCTGTACAAGGGATTCCAACAACAGCAGCTCAGTATTTAGGTGTTCCTTATGTTTGGGGAGGGAGCACTCCATCTGGTTTTGATTGTTCTGGCTTTACCCAATATGTTTTTGCTCAAAATGGGGTGAGTTTACCAAGGGTAACGACAGCACAAGAATTTTCTGGAACAGTTGTTCCTATAAACCAACTAAGCCCAGGAGATCTCGTCTTTTTTGGTCCTAGAGGAGCTACGTATCATGTTGGTATTTATACTGGAAATGGACAATATATTCATGCGCCACAGCCAGGTGAATCTGTAAAATATACATCTATTTCAGATTACACACCAAGTTTTGGTGTTCGCGTTTTATAAGATTGGCGCAAAACCCCTATGCCTTTAGGCTAGGGGATGTAAGCCCTAATGACCTTGTTCTTGAATATATTTTAGGATAATCTCTTTGCTTACATTTCCAATAATACAAGAAAAATATCCATCACTCCAAAAGGTTCATTCTTTCCAAAAATGCTGAGAAAGATATGTGTTATGCTTTTAACGCATTCGATAAGTTGTGAGTTGCTTCAATCATCTAACGATTTCAAGAATACTCCATTTCGGGGAATATCTGATTAGAATATGAATAGGGTCTTGGTCTATTTCTTGTTTAGTAACTTGCCAACCGTAATGATTAGCTGTTGATTCGATTTCAGCTTGAATATCATCACCGACTTTTAATAATAACTTTTTTTGATATTTACAAAAAAGAGGTGAACATCAATGATGGTACATAAAGCGTATAAATTTAGAATCTATCCAAACAAAGAACAAGAAATATTAATTCATAAAACATTGGGGTGTTCTCGATTTGTATTTAATCATTTTTTAGCAAAATGGGACAATACTTACAAAGAAACAGGAAAAGGGTTAACTTATCGTACTTGTTCTCTTCAGTTAACACAACTTAAAAAAGAATTAACTTGGCTAAAAGAAGTAGATAGTATTGCAATTCAATCATCGTTAAAAAATCTTGCTGACACTTATGCTCGCTTCTTTAAGCAACAAAACAATAGACCTCGTTTTAAGTCGAAGAAAAATCCTGTTCAATCTTACACGACAAAGTATACAAATGGCAATATTGCTATTGAGGGTCATAACATCAAATTACCTAAACTTGGATGGATTCGTTTTGCAAAAAGTCGTGAAGTAGAAGGTCGTATTCTTAATGCAACTATGAGACGTAATCCCAGTGGGAAATATTTCATATCCATTCTTGTAGAAACAGAAGTACAACCGTTAGAAAAAACAGATGCTTCTGTAGGTATAGATCTCGGTTTGAAAGATTTTGCTATTCTTTCAGATGGAACTGTCTACGCTAATCCTAAGTTTT
>JASLFJ010000164.1 GCA_030150665.1 Enterococcaceae bacterium | reverse complement strand
TAAAAATTCAACCGCCTCAGCTACAGTGGCAAAGTTATCGAGCATATATTGTGCCCAGAGTGAGATTGCCATCGTCGGCTTATCATTGAGTACAGAAGGATTGGGATATTCCGATTCCGCTAGCCAAAGAAGATTTGCATTAAGCCCTGCCTCATTCACGCCATCTGTTGTGGAGATATCATAACCTGTTGCCACAAGGCTTCCATATCGAGAGACCCACTCAATGGATCGATCTCCTGCTTCACCCGTACGCGCCATTCCTTTTGGAAGAATCCACAAGTTAGTCCCCACATCACTCTTCCAATCCATCGATCTTGCCGTAATATTACGATCATTATCACCATGGAATACAACGCGCGTACACGCTTCTGCCGCCGTTGTTAAGAGAAGTGCCGCACCAATAGCAACTGCCACTTTTTTCATGTTAAGGAGGGGAGATTTTTTGAAGATATTACACATAATTTAATAATCCTTCTTTAGCATAGCTCTTATTAAAGAGAAGTCTGAGATAGAGATATCGAAACGATCGATCCCAACTCTGGATCTTTTCTATCAATACTCTACTGAGTGCTTATTTTACCATCAGAGTGTCTGAATCCTTTCACTTTTTTTATAAAAGTCGACAAAAAAGTCCCTTTACAGACTCAATTGGTAAAGGGTAATTGAGTGTAAAGGGACTTCTATAGTAATCAATGTAATGGCTACAGTGGCTACACTGGCTACAGTGATTATCAATTATAGATTATAGATCAGGAGTCATTAACTACCGATAACACCACCATCTCTCTTCTGAATCACAACGGTTGCCGAACGAGGACGCCCTGCTGCTGCCCCATCTGGCCATGTTGAGAGCGCTAATGCCGCAGAAGGTTCTGTCGTACCATTATCGGGCTCACCTGGATGCTGAATATTGATAAAGAGCGTCTTATTATCCGGAGTGAAAGCAATACCGGTAATCTCACTACGATTAGGCCCTACTAAGAAGCGCTTAAAGTAGCCATCTGCCGGATCAACCGCTAACATCTGATTATTCCCCATACCCGCATATGCTTTCTGATTAATGGTTGATGAGGAGACATCGGTCTGTACCCATAAGATTCCATTATGATCAAAAGCTAATCCATCAGGACTACCGAAGGCATCCCCACGATTTTGAGCTTTTAAATTAGGATCATCCGTTAAGTCAGAGCCAGCAAGCGCTAAGATATCCCACTCAAATGTTGGCGATGTCACATCTGCATGATCTTCCTGCCAATGGATAATATGACCAAAGAGGTTATTATCACGAGGATTTGCCGCATCTTTTCCTGGGTAGCCTGCTTTACCACGATTGCTATTGTTGGTCAGTGTACAGTAGATACTGCCGGGATTTTTAGGATCTGCTGCAATCCACTCAGGGCGATCCATCTTGGTTCCTCCCACAATATCAGCAGCACTACGAGCATTGATGACAACATCCCCCTGATTTCTGAAGCCATTTTCTGCTGTTAATCCATTTTCGCCATAGATTAATGGGAGCCACTCCCCTTTACCATTTTCATCAAAGCGAGCGACATAGAGGGTTCCATCGGTCAGAAGTTTACTATTCTCCTTCCTTTTTGCCGGATCATATTGATCACGACTCACAAATTTATAGATATATTCAAAGCGTTGATCATCCCCCATATAGACGGCGACACGCTTATCAGGACCGACAACTAATTCTGCCCCTTCATGTTTAAACCGGCCGAGCGCTGTATGTTTGATCGGCGTTGAGGTGGGATCTTCTGGATCGATCTCTACCACCCAACCAAAACGATTCACCTCATTAGGGTGCTTATCAACATTGAAACGCTCATCAAATTCGACCCAGCGATAGGCGGTATCACTATCTGCAATCCCATAGCGCTTCTCGAGCGCATTATGCTCCCCTTCTGCTTTTACAAAGATATCAGCCCAGTTCTCTTCACATGTTAGGTATGTGCCCCATGGCGTTTTACCATTTGCACAGTTTTGCATAGTTCCCAACACTTTCGATCCAGTAGGATCTGCTGTAGTAATAAAGAGATCATGCCCTTTTGCCGGACCTGAAACCCCCATCTCTGTATGAGGCGTAATACGGCGCGCATATTGTGAAGGGCGAACAACTTCCCACTCACCTTGATCATTCTTCATCACCTCAACAACGGAGATCCCCATCGCATTTTGTGATTTAAGAACTTTATCGGCAGACCAATTCGCCTCACCATCTGTAAAGAGAAGCCCATTATCAACATATTCATGATTCATCGCTAAAAGACCATGACGAGAAGCTTCATCCCCCTCACCTAATGGAAAGTAAGCCATACCATCATGATTCATCCCTGCTTGCGCTGCTTGATCATCGGCGCTATTTGACCCATCTTTCTTAAATTCAGGGTTATTACCCGGCAATCCTACAGGATCCCCCCATTTATAGAAGGCAACCGCTTCATAACCTTCGGGAACAATCACCGTATCCAATACTGAGTAAGGAACCGGCTTAAAAGAGACGCGACCA
>JASLFJ010000027.1 GCA_030150665.1 Enterococcaceae bacterium | reverse complement strand
CTTGATATCTATTCCAATTGTATCCCTTAAAATCATTCCTTTTTCTTGAGACGCAGATAATACTGGCAAGTCTGGATTGTTTTTTTTTCAGATACTGATACAAAAATATCTGAAGCCTTACGCTGTTCCCAAAAAAAATATAAGGGCGGACAAACCCTTACATCACAATAGTTAAAAATAAAATACGGTTATCTAATTCCCAACGCAATACGGGCATAACGGCTCATGCGATCCGTCGTCCAAGCAGGATACCATACAAGATTAACGGTAACATCTGTAATTTCTGGCACTTCTTTTAAAGCTGCATGAATTTGATCTGTTAATACATCTGCTAACGGACAACCCATTGTCGTTAATGTCATATTTACAGTACACTTACCATCTTTTTCTAATTCAAAACCATAAATCAGTCCTAAGTTAACAATATCAATTCCTAATTCAGGATCAATAACCGTTTCTAATTGCGATAAAATTTCTTTTTTTATAGCTTCAATCTCTTCACTAGTCACTTTAGAAGTATCATTGAGTAAATCTACTTCCATCTCTTTTTCTTGATGTGTTTCATTTTGTTGTTCTTGATTATAAGGTTGTTCTACCATTGTAATACCCCTTTTTTAATTGTAAAATTTGATAAAAAAATGTTGCCATTTCGACACTCACATGATAAGGCACATGATGCCCCACAGGATCTGAAGAAAATGTAAATGTAGCAATCGGATCTTCTTCTTGTATTCTTAAATAAAATCCACTACTAGGTCCATAAGGAACAATTTCATCTTGTGTTCCATGCCACATATGAAATGGACGTTTTTCAAGTGCACTTAAATGTTCTGATAAATCATAAGGTTCTAAAGCAACAAGAACACGTTCTAAGGCAAGATCTGGAATACTTAATTCTTTTCCTTGAGCAATAGACACCGTATATTCTGAAAATTTCATCAATTCTGGTGTTCCCATCAAACATACTCCTGATGAGACTAGATCTTTATAACACGTATAAATACCACTTGCAATCATCCCACCCATAGATAAACCGGAAACTCCTAATTGATGTTCTTCTACTTTTCCATGTTCAATGAAAAAATGAGATAATTTTTGAAATTCTTCCATGCTTTGAATGACAATATCCCAAAATAGTGCTGGAGATATCTCTTGATCTTGGTCAAGATTTCTTTCTCCATGCATCGGACAATCCGGCAAGATCGCTCGAATCCCTTTTTTCGCTAATTCCACACCATAAAGGACTACCGCATCTTTACACCCTGTCCATCCATGATAAAAAAATACTGTTGGTAAACATTGATGTGAACCTACATCAGGAACAATTTCTAAGACAGGAATTTCTAAAATTTGATGATGACGTAATTCTATCATGACATCCTCTCCTTTTGTTAAGTGTACCATAATTATTTTAGAAAAACACAAAAATAACCCCCATAAAATTAGAATATTCCTTCTAACTTTTGGGGGTTCATTTCAATAGATACACTCAAAATATATTTTGATAAAAATGATTAAATACCGCGGCTATATTGATCAATATCAGCTAATAGACTGCCAATAAACATATCAATATTTTCTGTCATACTATCTTTTTGTCCATAACGACGTACATTGACAGTTCCTGTATCTTGTTCTTGATCTCCTACGACTAATTGATAAGGAATTTTTTTCACTTGAGCTTCTCTTAATCGATATCCTAATTTTTCATTACGATCATCTACAAGCACACGAATCCCTTTTTCTACAAATTGTTCTTTTAATTGATAAGCATAATCACTGTGAATCTCAGAACTTACAGGTAAAATCACTACTTGAGTAGGTGCAAGCCATGTTGGAAAAGCTCCTTTATATTCCTCTGTTAAATAAGCAATAAAACGTTCCATAGTTGAAACAATACCACGGTGAATCACAACAGGACGATGACGATCTTCCCCATCTTCACCAACATACGTTAAATCAAAACGTTCAGGAAGAAGGAAGTCTAATTGAATTGTTGATAAAGTCTCTTCATTACCTAATGCTGTTTTCACTTGAACATCTAGCTTAGGTCCGTAAAAGGCAGCTTCTCCTTCAGCTTCAAAATAGTCTAATCCTAATTCATCCATTGCACCTTTAAGCATAGATTGTGCTTTTTCCCACATAGCATCATCATCAAAATACTTATCTGTATTTTCTGGATCACGATAACTTAATCGGAAGCGATAATCTTCAATTTTAAAATCTTCATAAACCGCCAACATTAACTCAATGGTACGTTTGAACTCATCTTTAATTTGATCAGGTCTTACAAAGACATGAGCATCATTTAATGTCATCTCACGCACGCGTTGTAGTCCAGATAATGCTCCACTTTTTTCATAACGGTGCATCATTCCAAGTTCTGCAATTCGAATAGGTAGTTCACGATAACTATGTACATCATTTTTATACACCATCATATGATGTGGACAGTTCATTGGACGAAGCACTAACATCTCTCCATCCCCCATATCCATTGGCGGGAACATATCTTCTTGATAATGATCCCAATGTCCAGACATTTCATATAGTTTTTTATCTCCTAAAATGGGTGTATAAACATGATCGTATCCCATACTAATTTCTTTATCAACAATATAACGCTCAATCACACGGCGAATAGTAGCTCCATTAGGTAACCAAAATGGCAGTCCTGATCCTACAACTTCTGGAGATAACATAAATAAGTCTAACTCTTTACCAATTTTTCGATGATCTCTTTCTTTAGCTTCTTCACGCAAACGAATAAATGTTTCAAGATCTTCTTTATTAAAGAATGCTGTTCCATATATACGTTGCATCATTTTATTATTAGAATCGCCACGCCAATATGCACCTGCTACAGAAAGTAATTTAAAAGCAGGAATTTTTCCTGTACTTGGCATATGAACACCGCGGCATAAATCGACAAAATCACCTTGCTCATAAACGGTAACGGTCTCTTCTTCAGGAATATCTTCAATGAGCTCTATTTTATAAGGATCATGTTCAAATAATTGAAGTGCTTCTTCACGAGAAATTTCTTTACGAACAATTGGTAGATTTTCTTTAATAATTTTTTTCATCTCAGCTTCAATTTTAGGAAAATCTTCTTCAGTAACTGCACGGTCACCTAAATCTGTATCATAATAAAAACCTGTGCTAATTGCAGGACCTACACCTAAACAAATATCAGGATATAAACGTTTTAACGCATGGGCTAAAAGGTGTGCTGTAGAGTGTCTTAATACTTCAAGTGCTTCTTCATCTTGTTGTGTAATAATACGTAGTGTTCCATTATGTTCTAATGGCATATGTAGATCAACCCACTCACCTTGCCAAATCCCAGCAATCGCTTTTTTACCTAAACTTGTACTAATACTTTTTGCAATCATCGCAGGAGTTGTGCCTACTTGATATTCACGCATTGATCCATCTGGAAATGTAATTTGCATCATCATTATTTTCATCCTTTCAATTTTATCATTAAAAAACGCCCTAATATTAGACTATAAAAGAATATAACCTAATATTAGGGCGTTTTTACACACGGTTCCACCTAACTTTAAAATAAATCACTCCTGATTTATTTCCTCAAATGCAGATAACGGTGCATCGCCGGTTTTGCTTGATCACAAAACACTCCGAAGTGGTCCATATTACGGTTAATTTAGAAAGTTCTCAGCCACGCCTTTCTTCTCTGTAAAATCACGAAGTAACATGTATGTCTTCATCACTGTTTTATTATATATATCTTCTCTTTAATTTTATTATAACGATGATTGAACTATTTGACAAGTTGTTTATTGATAATGTGCCCGAGGTCCACCAATATATTTAGGACGAGAAGTCAATGCAGTCACACGAGCTTGTCCTAATGTTAAGTGAGTTGGTCTAAAAGGGACTTGTACATATTGAATATGCATTCCAATTTCTGTATCCCCAATATCAATACCTGCTTGTGCTACAATATGTTCTACAACAACAGGATCTTCAAATAACTGATACGCCGCAGTGGCACACGCACCTCCAGCTTTTAAAACAGGAACAACTGAAACGATTGGCCAATGATTTTTATAAGCTACATAGCGTTCTACAACAAGTGCTCTATTTAAATGTTCACACGCTTGTACAGCTAAATCTATCTTTTTTTGTTTTAAATATTGATTTAAAGTATCAACAACTTGTATGCCCATCTCCTGGCTAGAATCTGTACCAATTTTATGACCTAAAATCTCACTAGTACTGCATCCTAAAACAAATAAATCCCCTTCAGATAATGTTCCATAAGCAACAACTTCTTGAGTAATTTCTTCTAATCGTTTCTGATAGTTTGTCATATAATCTCTCCTTAACTGTGTAATGTTTTATTTTGTCTTTTCATAGCATAGATAATAGGATAAGCGACTATGATTCCTGCAAGATTTTGGATGATATTTGAAGGAATAGAAGCAATACCTGCGCCAAAACCATATAAAATACTTCCTGCGATGACATAGCCAATGATCATCCACAAAGAAGCAAGCATCATCGGTAAAAAAGCAATTGCCAATGATAATTTTTTATAAAAACTACCTACGATGAGTCCTTGCACTCCATGAATCAGTATTGAAAAAAGCATCCACTGCGGATAACCTGATAAAAAATCAAGGAGTCCTGCACTTAATATGCCAATCCAAAGTCCTCCTAAAGGTCCAAAAAGCCAGGCTCCTGAATAAATTCCAGC
>JASLFJ010000094.1 GCA_030150665.1 Enterococcaceae bacterium | reverse complement strand
TCTATCATTAATATACAATTTATTAAATAAATATTCTACTGTATCACCTGGAAGTCCAATAACTCTGCCTACATCCGTTAAATCATTATCTTCTGCAGAATGATATGCAATAATATCAAATCGCTTTGGATGATCATTTTTTTCTACAATAATTTCCTCATCAGGTACTAAATAAGGAGCCATATCTTCATTGTTAATGATCTCTCGCTTATACTTATCCGTTAAAAAATACCCTACAATACCTAAACTACTTAATATTAAAGCAACAACGATAACTAATGATATAAGAAATATCTTAAGACCTGATTTTTTCTTTTTTCGAATAACACGATCTCTTGGAATTGGCGTTGGCCTTTTTGATTGAGTACTAACTTTCTTTTTTTTAGGCCTTGGTTTAGTTTTTAAAGCACTCTGTTGATCTTTTTTCGGAACCATTCTATCATGATTTCTGGGTCTGCTTTTTTTCGAGGCCTTTGATGAAGACTTCTTTTTAATTTTTTGATGATCAACAGAAGAGACTTTCTTTGGTGCAGCTTTTCTTTTTCTATGCTCAATATGAGTGTCATCAGATATTACTTTATGCTTATCTCTCTTTATTTTACTCGTTTTTTTTAAAGATTGCTTTTTTTTTCTATTTTCCCGATATTGCTTATCCATCGTTTGTTTCTTCTTTATTTTGGAATCATTCATAAACTAATCATCCTAATTTATTTTTTAATATAATGTCAAATACTGTTTACGTTCCCACTCTGATACTTGCTCTCTAAAAGCATTCCATTCTAACTGTTTTGCTTCTAAAAAATTATGATATAAGTGTTCACCTAATGATTCTTGAACTAATTTATCTTGCTTTAATGCTTTAAGCGCATTATATAAAGTAGAAGGAAGCTGATCAATACCACGCTCTAAACGTTCTTGTTCAGACATCACATAAATATTACAATCAACAGCTGCAGGAGGCTCCATTTCTTTTTGAATACCATCTAATCCCGCAGCCAATAATGTAGCTAAAGCTAAATATGGATTAGCAGACGGATCTACAGAGCGCAATTCTAAACGCGTAGAAAGTCCTCTAGATTCCGGAACACGTACTAAAGGAGATCTATTTTGTCCACTCCAAGCAACATAAACAGGGGCTTCAAATCCTGGAACAAGACGCTTATAAGAATTAACAGTAGGATTACAAATGGCAGTATATCCTCTAGCATGGTGAATTAGTCCTGCTAAAAATTGATAAGCCACTTGACTTAATTGTAAATCACCTTCAGGATCGTAAAATGCATTTTGTTCTCCCTTAAATAAAGAAATATTACAATGCATTCCTGAACCACTAATTCCATAAATTGGTTTTGGCATAAATGTAGCATGCAAGCCATGCTTTCTAGCAATGGTTTTTACAACAAGCTTAAATGTTTGAATATTATCACAAGCAGTCACAACATCTGCATATTTAAAATCAATTTCATGTTGCCCAGGAGCAACTTCATGATGAGAAGCTTCTACCTCAAACCCTAAACTTTCTAACTCTAAAACAATATCTCGGCGACAATTTTCACCAAGATCTGTTGGTGCAAAATCAAAATAGCCCCCATTATCATTAAGCTGTAAAGTAGGTTCACCTTGCTCATCAAGTTTGAATAAGAAAAACTCAGGCTCTGGACCTAAATTAAATGAAGTAAATCCCATCTCTTGCATTTGTTTCACAATACGTTTTAAATTACCACGAGGATCTCCTTCAAAAGGGGTCCCATCCGGTCTATAAATATCACAAATAAGTCGTGCTACTTTACCTTTTTCACTTTCCCAAGGAAAAATCATCCATGTAGATAGATCCGGGTATAAATACATATCACTTTCTTCAATGCGTACAAAACCTTCAATAGAAGATCCATCAAACATCATTTTATTCGATAAAACTTTATCTAATTGACTGATCGGTACTTCGACATTTTTTATGGTACCTAATATATCAGTAAACATCAGACGTAAAAAACGTACATTTTCTGACTGTGCTTGTGCTTTAATTTTATCTATCGTTGACATTTCAAAAAATCTCCTTTATCAAAAAAACATATGATCAACATACCTTTATGTAATATATAGATTATACTTGATATTTTAACATAAATTAAGATATATATTACATTTCAAACACTATTTTTAATATTTTTTCATAAAAAAATAAAAAGTAGTAAAGAAAATTTCTTTACTACTTTTTATTTTTATTCATCTACTGCTTCCACTTCTATTAATTCATCAGTAACTTCTTCTGTAACATTCACTTTAGGCTCCATATTACGATACATAGCCATACCCGTTCCTGCAGGAATAATCTTACCAATAATAACATTTTCTTTAAGACCTAGTAATGGATCTTTTTTACCGCGAATTGCTGCATCAGTCAATACACGTGTTGTTTCTTGGAATGAAGCAGCAGATAAGAAACTATTGGTTTCAAGTGATGCTTTTGTAATTCCTAAGAGCACTGGACGAGCTGTTGCTGCAATACCACCTTGAACTAGTGTTTTAAAGTTCTGATCAGTAAATTCATTAATATCCATTAAAGTGCCTGGTAAAATATCCGTCGCACCTGGATCCATAATACGTACTTTACGTAACATCTGACGAACCATCACTTCAATATGTTTATCGCCAATTTCTACCCCTTGCATACGGTAAACTTTTTGTACCTCTTTAAGTAAATAATTTTCAACAGTTAATACATCACATACTTGAAGTAATTGTTTTGGATCAATAGATCCTTCCGTTAATGCCTCACCTCTAGAGATTTTCTGTCCTTCTGCAACTTTTAATCTTGCTGTATAAGGAACTGTATAAGTTCTTGTGTCTGTTTCTCCTTCAATGGTAATCTCACGCACACGATCTCCTGCATCTTCAAAAATTTGTGTAACTGTACCTGTTACTTCTGTAATTACAGCTTGACCTTTTGGATTTCGTGCCTCAAAAATCTCTTGAATACGCGGTAAACCTTGAGTGATATCATCTCCTGCAACCCCTCCTGTATGGAAAGTACGCATTGTAAGCTGAGTACCAGGCTCTCCAATAGATTGAGCTGCAATCGTTCCTACCGCTTCTCCAACTTCAACTTCAGAACCTGTTGCTAGATTACGTCCATAACAACGTTTGCAGACCCCATGTCTTGTATTACATGTAAATACAGAGCGAATAGCCACTTCTTCAATCCCAGCATCTACAATTTGATGAGCAATATCTTCTGTGATCATCTCATTTGCTGATACAAGTACTTCTTGAGTTTCAGGATGACGAACTGTTTTACGGGCATAACGTCCAATCAATCGTTCTTCTAATGATTCAATAATTTCATTACCTTCTCGCATTGAAGAAATCACAAGACCGCGATCAGTGCCACAATCTTCTTCACGAATAATTACATCTTGAGCAACATCTACTAAACGACGTGTTAAATATCCTGAATCGGCCGTTTTTAATGCTGTATCCGTCATACCTTTACGTGCACCATGTGTTGAGATAAACATCTCTAAAACAGTGAGCCCTTCTCTAAAGTTTGACACAATAGGAAGTTCCATAATACGCCCACTTGGTGCAGCCATTAGCCCACGCATTCCTGCTAGCTGTGTGAAGTTAGAAATATTACCACGTGCTCCTGAATCACTCATCATAAAGATTGGGTTACGTGTATCTAAACTTTCCATCAATTTCAATTGAATTTGATCTTTAGCTTGTGTCCAAATATTAATTACACGTTCATATCGCTCATCATCGGTGATTAATCCTCGACGGAATTGTTTTGTTACTTTATCAACTTGTTCATGAGCTTCTTCAATAATTTGTTTTTTCTCATGAAGAACAACGATATCTGCAATCCCTACAGTAATTCCTGCCATTGTCGAGTGACGATAACCTAAATCTTTCATTCGGTCTAACATTCGAGATGTTTCTGTAATCTTAAATCGTTTAAAGACCTCAGCGATAATTGCTCCTAAATTTTTCTTTTTAAATGGCGGAACAAGTTCTTGATTTTTAATATGCTCTTTAATATCTGTTCCAGGATCTACAAAATATTTATCGGGTGTTTTTACAGTTAAATTAACATCCGTAGGCTCATTTAAATATGGAAATTCAGATGGCATAATTTCATTGAAAATAGCTTTTCCAACTGTTGTAATCAACAAGCGTTCTTTTTGCCAATCCGTAAATGGTTTATCTTTTAATGAAGATGTTTGAAGGGCAATTCGTGTATGTAGATGCACACACCCATTTTGCCATGCTAAAATCACTTCATTTAAATCACGGAATATAGAACCTTCACCAATAATCCCAGATTCTTCCATTGTTAAATAATAATTTCCTAAAACCATATCCTGAGATGGTGTTACTACTGGTTTGCCATCTTTTGGATTTAAAATATTTTGTGCTGCAAGCATTAATAATCTTGCCTCAGCTTGTGCTTCGTCATTTAATGGAACATGAACGGCCATTTGGTCTCCATCAAAATCGGCATTATACGCTTCACAAACTAATGGATGTAAACGAATTGCTCTTCCTTCAACTAAGACCGGCTCAAAAGCTTGAATCCCTAAACGGTGTAGTGTTGGGGCTCTGTTTAATAACACAGGATGTTCTTTAATAACATCCTCTAAAACGTCCCAAACAACGTCTTCTTGATGTTCTATTTTACGTTTTGCACTTTTAATATTACTTGCCTCGCCACGAGCCACAAGTTCATGCATCACAAATGGTTTGAATAATTCAATAGCCATTTCTTTAGGAAGCCCACATTGATACATTTTAAGCTGTGGTCCTACAACAATTACAGAACGACCAGAATAGTCAACACGTTTTCCTAATAAGTTTTGACGGAAACGACCTTGTTTTCCTTTAAGCATATGTGATAAAGATTTCAACGGACGATTTCCAGGCCCTGTAACAGGACGGCCACGACGGCCATTGTCAATCAATGCATCTACTGCTTCTTGAAGCATTCGCTTTTCATTTTGCACAATAATACTTGGTGCTCCTAAATCAAGAAGGCGTTTTAAACGATTATTTCGATTAATTACACGTCGGTATAAATCATTTAAATCACTGGTCGCAAATCTTCCCCCTTCTAACTGAACCATTGGACGAAGATCTGGAGGAATCACTGGAATGACATCCATAACCATCCAACTTGGATGGTTTCCTGAACTACGAAATGCTTCTAAAATATCTAAACGACGGATCGCACGTGTTCTTTTTTGTCCTTGAGCATTTTTTAATTCTTCTTTTAACTCTTGTACTTCTTTATCTAAATCAACATCTTCTAATAATTTTTTAATAGCTTCAGCTCCCATGCCAGCTTGAAATGCTTGCCCGTAGAGCTCTCTTTTTTCACGATATTCTCGCTCACTCAGTAATTGTTTTTTTTCAAGTACTGTATCACCAGGATCCGTCACAACATAAGAAGCAAAGTAAATGACTTCCTCTAAAGCACGGGGACTCATATCAAGAACAAGTCCCATGCGACTAGGAATACCTTTAAAATACCAAATATGAGATACAGGTGCTGCAAGCTCAATATGTGCCATACGTTCTCTACGAACTTTACTACGTGTAACTTCAACACCACATCGATCGCAGACGACACCTTTATAACGAATTCTTTTATACTTACCACAAGCACATTCCCAATCTTTGTTGGGTCCAAAAATACGTTCACAAAATAGGCCATCACGTTCTGGTTTTAACGTACGATAATTTATCGTTTCTGGCTTTTTAACTTCCCCACGCGACCAACTTCTAATTTTCTCTGGTGAAGCTAATCCGATCTGCATACTTTCAAATTTATTTACATCGATCAACAGGGATTCCCTCCGTTTCTATACCCTTTTGCTCATTCTTCTTCTTTTAGTTCACTCATAGCCTCATTTAAATCAATATCTGGTAACATCGCTTGTAACATATCTTCTTCTTGAGATAATAATTCCTCAGAAACCATATCTTTTTCCTGAGCGATATGTTCACGTTCTTTTTCTTCAACAGAATCTTGTGCAAATTGACGAACTGCATCTACAGATAATAAATCAGATTCATCATCATCTATATCTGTAAGTTCAATTTCTTCATCATATTGATCTAAAACGCGCATATCTAAACCTAATGACTGTAATTCTTTGACTAAAACCCGGAATGACTCTGGAACACCTGGTTTTGGAATCGGCTCTCCTTTAACAATTGCTTCATATGTTTTCACACGTCCAACGACATCATCAGATTTATACGTTAAAATTTCTTGAAGTGTATAAGCTGCTCCATATGCCTCAAGAGCCCATACTTCCATCTCACCAAATCTTTGTCCACCAAATTGAGCTTTTCCGCCCAGTGGTTGTTGTGTTACTAAAGAATAAGGTCCAGTAGAACGAGCATGTAATTTATCATCTACCATATGCGCAAGTTTGATCATATACATCACACCGACAGAGACTCGATTATCAAAAGGTTCTCCTGTACGTCCATCATAAAGAATAGTTTTAGCATCTTTAGCCATACCCGCTTCTTCAACCGTACTCCAAACATCTTCTTCAGTTGCGCCATCAAAAACTGGTGTAGCCATACGAATGCCTAACTGACGTGCAGCCATTCCTAAGTGAAGTTCTAATACCTGTCCAATATTCATCCGTGAAGGAACCCCTAATGGATTTAACATCACATCAACAGGCGTGCCATCTGGTAAATAAGGCATATCTTCCTCTGGCATAATACGAGAAACCACCCCTTTATTTCCGTGACGTCCCGCCATCTTATCTCCTTCATTGATTTTACGTTTTTGAACAATATATACACGGACTAACATATTTACACCTGGTGCTAATTCATCGCCATCTTCACGCGTAAATATCTTAACATCATGAACAATACCATCTCCACCGTGAGGAACACGAAGTGATGTATCACGAACTTCACGTGCTTTTTCACCAAAAATCGCATGTAATAAACGTTCTTCAGCAGAAAGTTCTGTAACACCTTTAGGCGTTACTTTACCAACAAGTAAGTCTCCATCTTTAACTTCTGCACCGATACGAATAATACCACGTTCATCTAGATTTTTAAGAGCATCTTCTCCAACATTAGGAATCTCACGCGTAATTTCTTCAGGACCTAATTTTGTATCACGCGCTTCTGATTCATACTCTTCAATATGAATGGACGTATAAACATCATCTTTAACCAATCGGCGACTCATAATAATCGCATCTTCATAGTTATATCCTTCCCATGTCATAAAGGCAACAAGTACGTTTTGTCCTAAAGCA
>JASLFJ010000078.1 GCA_030150665.1 Enterococcaceae bacterium | reverse complement strand
CTAGAATAATCAGGATACACTGATCCCAAAGATGCGACTTCAAGCAATAAATATTCCCCATTATTATCTAATGGTGGAGTTTTTCCTCTATTATCTACAGCTTTATAAACGAATTCTTTTAATTTATAATTTTCCCAATCTGAACTAAATTCTTTAAATCTAATCATAGGTTTCATTATTTATCCTCCTAATTAGTATTCTTCAAATATTATTGAACAACTCAACTCATATTTTAGAATAATTATTATTAATATTTTTAAAATAATACAATTATATTAAAAATATTATATCAGAGGAATAAATAAAAAAGCACTATACATAGTGCTTTTATAATATAAGTTCATATACAAAAAATATTTTATATATAATGAATATTTTTTATACTATTATTTAATGAACATAAACTTTGAAAATCTGAACATTTTAATACTGATACATTCAAATTCATAAAAAATCATAGGGTGTAATCCCATCCATACCAATCATAGGATCTATATCTTCTTGTTCAATAATTTCTTCCGTTAACCACTTTGGTTTATTTTTTTCTTCCCGTTTTTGTGTAAATTTTTGAGTCTGATAATTAACATTCTGATCCTCTGATACGACAACGTGAGCAGAGGAGTCTATTTCCAAACTATCACTTAATTGTTCATAAATACGCTGCATCAAGGTAGTATGACGTTCTGTTCCTGATTGGGATACAGAATAAAGAAATGCATCATACTCCCCTAATAAAATTAAATAATCTTTACTTCGTGTAATTGCAGTATAAAGTAAATTTCTCTGTAACATACGTTGATATTGTTTTACTACAGGTAAAATAACAAGAGAAAATTCACTACCTTGTGCTTTATGAATCGAACAACAATAAGCAAGACTTAACTGTTTCGCATCTTTTTTTCGGTAAGCAATTTCTTGCTCATCAAATCTTACTAAAAGCATCTCTTCGCCCTCTTCTTCATAAATACTTACAACAATCCCCATATCTCCATTAAACACATTTTTTTCTGCATTATTGACTAACTGTAATACTTTATCACCCACACGATATGCCGTATCATACCATACAATTTCTTTTTTCATCGGACTATCTTTAGGATTTAAAGTTTCTTGAATCACTTTATTTAAAGCATCAATGCCTGCAGCTCCTCTGTACATCGGTGCAAGTACTTGAATATCTGAAACGTCAAAACCTGAGTGCTTAGCATGAGCGACTACTTGTTCTACAGCTTTACCGATTTGATTTGCCTGTACCTCTATAAAGGAGCGATCTTTTTTCTTTTGCCGAAAATCATCAGGTAGCTGACCTTGATTTACCGCATGTGCAAGATCAATAATGCTAGAATCTTCAGACTGTCTATAAATATCAACGAGCTCTACTTTAGGAATGTGTTGAATGGATAATAAATCAGAAAACACTTGTCCTGGTCCTACAGAAGGTAATTGATCTTTATCTCCTACAATAATCAGCTGCGTTTCTGGAGACAGTGCACGAAATAACCGAGCTGCAAGTAACGTATCTACCATAGACCATTCATCAACAATAAGAAGAGGGACAGTAATCTCTTTTTCTTCATCCCAAACTACATTTTCATCTTCATCAGTCATCATACCTAATAACCGATGAATAGTCATCGCATTAAGTCCAGTAGTCTCTCGCATACGTTTTGCAGCACGTCCCGTTGGTGCAGCAAGCACAATATGATCTTGATCAAGATCATCAAGATCAAGATCATATAGATAACTATATAAAGTAATCAGTCCTTTAATCAGCGTCGTTTTCCCGGTTCCAGGTCCTCCTGTAATCATAAAAAAGGGACTATTCATTGCTTGCATTAATGCTTGTTTTTGTGAAGCACCATAAGAGATATGCTCTTGTTGTTCCACATAACGGATTCCTGATAAAATCTCTTCTTCGGTAAATGTCTTTTGTGCTAAAGAAAGATACGTATCAATCACTGAAGCAATATCACATTCTGCTTCATAAAGTTTAGGAAGATAAAATTTTTCTTGATCCCGTTCTATTTTACCTTGTAAAACACACTGCTTAAGCTCAGAACCAATCACATCATAGTTAATAAAACAAGATCTACTTTTACCTAATAACTCTTGAGTAGTAATACCAAGATCTTTCCACGTCATATACGTATCTCCAGTATCATGACTGTGTTGTTTTAATGTATGAATTAAGGCCGCTCTAATTCTTCTTGGATCAGTGGCATCATAGTTTAATTGAGATGCGAGTTGATCGGCTCTTAAAAAACCAATATGGGAAATATCTTCAACGAGTTGATAGGGATTTTCTTCTATTTTTTCTAAGGTCATTATCCCGTATTTTTGATAAATGGAAAGAGCAATATTCATACCAAATCCATACTCAACAAGAGTGGCAATCATTTTTTCTCGTTCATAATCTTCTGATAATGTTTGATAAATAACGTGTTGTTTTTTTGCAGATAATCCTGAAACTTCGTTTAAAATATTCGGATCTTGTAAAATTAAATCAATAGCTTCAGAACCGAGTGACTCAACAAGGCTACGTGCTGTTTTTTCACCAATACCAGAAAATCGACCACTTGAAAAATATTTGACTAAATGTTCTGCTTCTTTTGGTTTTACTTGTTCATAATGAGTCACAGAAAACTGCAATCCATATTTAGGATGGTCAACAATGTGTCCAAAAAAACGGTACTGCTCTTCTAAGGTTAACTCGCCCATCGTGCCTGTAATAACGATGTCTAAGAGCTCTTGTTGTTCTAAATTTGTCTCTTTAATCTCTATTAACGCAACACGATAAAAATTACTTGGATTTTCAAAAAAGATCGCTTTAACTGGGCCTTGCACGTAATAGGTTTCTTCCATAAGATAAACTCCTTTAGTTATCTTTTAATTTATCATGCTCATAGTGATACACTAAATCCATATTAGGAAACTCTTGTTGTCTTAATGCTTCATAAAGCACTAAAGCAGCAACATTAGATAAATTTAATGAACGCACAAAAGTATCATTCATGGGTACCCTTAAACACTGCGCTTTATAGGCTTTCATAAACGATTCTGGAAGTCCTTTTGTTTCCTGACCAAAAATAAAATAATTATCCCCTGAACTTTTATAATCACACTCATCATAGCGTTGATAAGCAAACTTGGTGATTAAATGAAGCTGAGCATCTTGAGGTAAAGATGCTAGAAAGTCATCTAAGCTATCGTGATGTACTACATCTACATGCTCCCAATAATCTAACCCACTGCGCTTAACGTATTTATCTTCTACGGAAAAGCCTAAAGGATGGATCAGATGTAGTGTTGTATTTGTGGCTGCACAAGTTCTTGCGATATTGCCTGTATTTGGTGGAATTTGTGGTTGATATAAAACAATATGATTCATCAAACTAAACCTCTTTTCTTTTATTCATAACTTACGTTCATCATAAGATAAAAGAGTACTAACATCAACTAAAATCCGTCATCTGTCGAGTATAAACATAAAAAAAAGAGCTTAATCAGCTCTTTAAAGACTTATCCTACCTCTTCTTTTAACAGTATATGACAAATTAACTTACCCTAGTCAATCCTTCAATGATACTTGCATACGATGCTTATTTCACCATAAAAAAAACGTAATAACTCGGTGAATTTCACAGCAAGTCATTACGTTAAAAGTTAATCTTCATTAATGTCTAAGTTGACGTAATGTCACATAAAAATTAATGAAAAATAACTTAACGTAATCTTAACATACTCTATATACCTTGACAACTTATTTTTTAAATTTAGTTTAATTTTTTTATATTTTATTAAAAAAGCGATAGGTCACGCTAAATAAAAGATACTTTCTTATTAATTTAAATTTTGTTACAATGGAGATGATTAAAACTATATATTAGAAAGGAGTCAAGCTCATGACGAAAGCCCAAATTGTTTATGCGAGCATGACTGGAAATACAGAAGAAATCGCCGATATTGTTGCTGAAAGTTTAGAAAATTTAGATGTAGAAGTATTTATGGATGAATGTACCCAAGTTGATGCAGATTGCTTTGAAGATGTTGATTTATGTATTGTAGCTACCTATACTTATGGAGATGGTGAGCTACCTGATGAAATTGTTACGTTTTATGAAGAACTTCAAGAACTAGATCTTTCAGATAAAATTTATGGTGTTGTCGGCTCTGGTGATACCTTTTATGATCTATTTTGCCAATCTGTTGATGATTTTGAAGCAGCTTTTGAAAAAACAGGGGCAAAAAAAGGAGCTAGCGCAGTTAAAGTTGATTTAGCAGCTGAAGAAGAAGATATTCAAAACTTAGAACAGTTCGCAAAAGCACTCACCGAAGCTTTAGATGCATAACCTAATGACCTATACAATAACCCTCAAGAACTTCTTGAGGGTTATCTCTATGTTTATAAAGGAGGAAAACAATGTTACCAGAATTATTTGATACGTTACTTCAAGAACATGGTATTATGCTTACCGATCAACAAAAACAACAATTTGAAACTTATTATGAACTATTAATCACTTGGAATCAAAAAATGAATCTTACGGCAATTACCGACTATGAAGAAGTGTATTTAAAACACTTCTATGATTCATTAATGCTTGCCTTTATACCTGAATTTCATCCACAGGCTTCATTATGTGATATTGGCTCAGGAGCTGGATTTCCAAGTATTCCTTTAAAAATTGTTTTTCCAGATATGGAAATGACACTGATTGATACTTTAAGCAAACGAATTACCTTTTTAAATGAAGTCATTCAAACACTAAACTTATCAAAAATCACATGTCATCATGCACGTTCTGAAGACTTAGCTCGGAACGCTTTATTTCGAGAACAGTTTGATTTTGTGACTGCACGTGCTGTTGCACGGCTAAATGTCTTAAGTGAGCTCTGTCTACCATTTGTTAAAGAAGGAGGTTACTTTTTTGCACTTAAAGCATCAAAAGCTCAAGAAGAACTTGAAGAAGCACAAAAAGCAATTGACCTTTGCGGAGGTACTTATATAAAAACTTATGATGAGCCCCTACCGATGACTCAAGATCCTAGATATATTTTAGTCATTCAAAAAACCCATAAAACCCCTAAAAAATATCCTAGAAAAGCGGGGATTCCTGTAAAAAAACCACTATAACACCACACATCTGAAAAAATCTTTTCTTACGCCTACATGATTTTATGGTACAATAATAAAGATATCGATTATTATTTATTTATTGGAGGAATATATATTATGGCACGGATTATTGCAGTCGCCAACCAAAAAGGTGGTGTTGGAAAAACAACAACAACCGTTAATTTAGGAGCAAGTTTAGCACATTTAAATAAACGTGTATTACTGATTGATATGGACGCTCAAGGTAATGCTACTAGTGGTATCGGTGTGAAAAAATCAGATGTAGATGTAGATATTTATGATGTGCTCATTAACGAAGTTCCAATTGAAGATACACTACAGCCTACTGCGCAACCTAATTTAACCATCGTTCCTGCAACGCTACAACTTGCCGGAGCTGAAATTGAATTAACATCCATGATGGCGCGAGAATCTCGGTTAAAAACAGCACTACAAAATATTCAAGATGACTATGATTATATTTTAATTGACTGCCCTCCTTCATTAGGTCACTTAACGATTAATGCATTTACCGCAAGTGATGCAATTCTTATTCCTGTTCAGTGTGAATATTATGCACTTGAAGGATTAAGTCAATTACTCAATACAATCCGTCTTGTACAAAAACATTTTAATCCTGATTTAGGGGTTGAAGGTGTACTTATGACGATGTATGATGCTAGAACAAATATTAGTCAAGAAGTTGTTGAAGAAGTCCAAAAATACTTTTGTGAGAAAGTGTATACGACATTAATTCCTAGAAATGTCCGACTTTCTGAAGCACCAAGCTACGGACTTTCTGTTCTTGATTATGATGCAAAATCAAAAGGAGCAAAAGGCTATCTTGACCTTGCAAAGGAAGTGATCAGTCATGAGTAAACAAAATAAAGGATTAGGCCGAGGTATTGATGCTTTATTTGAAAATTTAACGTCTTTAGAAGCAACGAGTGCTACTGATGAGGAGATGGTTATTGAGTTACCTATCCATGCCTTAAAACCAAATCCTTATCAACCTAGAAAAACATTTGATGATACTGCATTAAAAGAATTAGCACAATCTATTGAACAATCAGGCGTCTTCCAACCCATTTTAGTTCGTAAATATAATGAGCATACTTATGAGATCATCGCAGGAGAGCGTCGGTTTAGAGCTTCTCAATTAGCGAACAAAACAACCATTCCCGCCATTATTCGTCAGCTTACAGATACAGAGATGATGCAGCTTGCTATCTTAGAGAATTTACAACGAGAAGATCTCAATGCATTAGAAGAAGCACAAGCATATGCGACACTGCTGAATCATCTTGATATTACTCAAGAAGAACTGGCAACACGCCTTGGTAAAAGCAGACCTTATATTGCTAATTATTTACGTCTACTGCGTCTGCCTCCTAACGTACAACATTACGTACAAACAGAAGCGCTTTCTGTAGGTCATGCGAAAATATTAGCGGGATTAAAAGATACAGCACTTATGGAACAATACGCAGAGCAAGTTTTACAAGAACAGCTCTCTGTAAGACAATTAGAGATGCTGTTAAAACAAAATGCACCCAAAAAACCAAAGAAAAAAGCAGAAAAAACTTCACTAGAGGCTACCTTTCAACCTTACTTAGATCATTTAGAAGAACAGATTGATGCTAAAGTGAGGATTTCTGGGCATAAAAATCAAGGAAAACTAGAGATTACTTATACGTCAAAGGAAGATCTGTTACGTATTTTAGATGAACTGATTCAACACGATTCATAATAAGGAGGAAGCTCTTCATGTATGAATTAGGCTCTATCATCACCTTAAAAAAACCTCATGCGTGTCAGACTAATCAGTGGGAGATTATTCGTATGGGGATGGATATTAAATTAAGATGTTTACACTGCCAACAAATAATAATGATGCCACGAGCAAAATTTGAACAACAACTAAAATCAGTGATTTCATCACCTAAACCTACTGAAACTAAATGAAGATAATTACATAAAGAAAGAAGGAACTTATTTATGGCTTTAACAGCAGGGATTGTAGGGTTACCGAATGTTGGTAAATCTACACTATTTAACGCAATTACAAAAGCAGGTGCAGAAGCTGCTAACTATCCTTTTGCAACCATTGATCCTAATGTAGGCGTTGTTGAAGTACCGGATGCAAGACTACAACGTCTAACAGAACTGGTTGAACCTAAAAAGACCGTACCGACAACTTTTGAATTCACAGATATTGCTGGGATTGTTAGAGGTGCTAGTAAAGGTGAAGGATTAGGAAATCAATTTTTAAGTCACATTCGTCAAGTAGATGCTATCTGTCAAGTAGTACGCTGTTTTGATGATGAAAACATTACCCATGTTGATGGTAAAGTTGATCCTGTAGCTGATATTGAGACCATTCATTTAGAACTTGTCCTTGCAGATCTTGAGTCTGTAACTAAAAAATTAAGTCGTGTGGAAAAACTTGCAAAAACTAAAGATAAAGATGCCATCGCTGAATTAAACGTCTTAGAAAAAATTAAAGAAGCTTTAGAATCAGGGATTGCAGTACGTGCTTTAGAGTTTACTAAAGAAGAGATGGCCATTGTTAAACAACTCTTCCTATTAACTGCAAAACCTATGCTTTATGTCGCAAATGTAGATGAAGCATCTGTTTCTGATCCAAAAAGCAATCCTTATGTACAACAAGTTGCAGAAATTGCAGAAAAAGAACAAGCAGAAATCATTCATGTCTGTGCTCGTGCCGAAGAAGAAATTGCAGAACTCGATGAAGAAGATAAAGCTGAATTTTTAGAAGCATTAGGCATTAAAGAATCTGGTTTAGATCAATTAATCCGCTCTAGCTACCAACTTCTTGGACTAGCAACCTACTTTACAGCAGGCGTTCAAGAAGTAAGAGCATGGACTTTTAAGCAAGGCATGAAAGCACCAGAATGTGCGGGTATTATTCATACTGATTTTGAACGCGGATTTATTCGTGCAGAAACGGTTTCTTTTGAAGATTTAGATCACTATGGTAGCATGCAAGCTGCTAAAGAAGCCGGTAAAGTCCGTTTAGAAGGTAAAGATTATGTCGTTCAAGACGGTGATATTATGCTCTTTAGATTTAATGTATAGTGAATAAAGGAGGTTACTATGGAACAAGAAGTACTGCAGATGATGCAGCAAGAAAATCAACAATTAGAACAACAACTCACTAAAAAAAATCAACAATATATCTTTGATTTAAAAAAACGTCTTGAATCATCCCAGCTATCTTCAGAAGCAATAACGGAACGACTCTACGAACTGCTTCCACAAATTATAGAAGCGCAAAAAAAGGGAGTTCCTGCTAGACAGTTATTAGGAACGGTCTCAGAACAAGCTGAACACATCATTTATAAACCGAAACCTCCAAAACAAAATAAAGTGTGGGAAATGTGGTTAGATAATAGTTTATTAATCTTAGCACTGCTTGCCGCATTTTCAGGCATTGTTCCACTCTTTACAAAACAAACCGTCATTTACGGACTAGCATCCTTATTTATTGCTGCAATGTCAGGAGGTTACGTTTTTTATCTACTTTATAAGTATATCAATCAATATGACCGACCTGGTGCTGATACATCGAAAAAACCTAGTCTTTCTAAAGCTTTAGGAATTATGATTACAATTTTCATTGGTTGGTTTATTATCATGTCTGCAGCAACCCTGATTCCACCTGCCTTCAATC
>JASLFJ010000071.1 GCA_030150665.1 Enterococcaceae bacterium | reverse complement strand
TTCTTTTTCAAAATACATCATGCCTAGTTGATGCATAATATATACCCCCTTATACTTATGTTTGTATATCACATCCACTAAAAAATTATAAATAAAAAGATATATCAATATATTTAAAATATTGTTTATTATTTCCTATTTTTCTTTTTATTAATTTCATTGTACTAAAAAAAGTAAAAAAAACAATGATTTTAGCAATAATTTACTATTATTTTAATATATTTTAATTTTTGGTATATAATTTGGTATATAATTTGTAATATATATATAATGCTGAATAGATATATTTTTATCATCTAATTAATTATCAATATATATTCTTTAATAAAAAGCAATATTTAAAAATACATAACTATATCAATAATTTTTTATTAAACTCATTTAAACTGAGGTACGAATGGGCGTAATCAGTTGAATAAAGTAATCTTCATTTTCTTCTGGTTTTAATGTAAATGCTCTTAAAGGACCAATAAAGTTTAAATAAATATGAGTTGCTCCAAAGGCTCTAAGAGCTGCTTTCATATATTCTGGATTAAATGAGATTTCTAAGTGATCTCCAGATTTTTCTTGTACAATAAGTTCTTCTTCTACCATACCAATATCAGGAGTTTTACCATGCAAAATAACATGTTGATCTTGAATATTTAGTCTCACAATAGCATGTTTTCCTTCATGAGAAAGTAAAGAAGCTCGTTCTACAGCTGCTAATAAATCAGGACCATAAACTTTTAATTGCACTGCGGATTCAGTTGGAATTAACCGATCGGTATCAGGATAGAATCCTTCTAAAAGACGGGAATAAAAATGCATAGTGGATGTTTTAAATAAAATTTGGTTTTCCACAATCACAATTTCTACTTGTTCTTCATTTTCTGTTAATGATCTTGACAGTTCTAATAAGCTTTTATTGGGGATAACTACGTCAAATTCGTGAGGTTGGGAAGGAAGGGTTAATATACGTTGACTTAATCTATGACTATCGGTAGCTACTGCTTTTAAATAGTTTTCCTTAAGCACTAAATGCACTCCTGTTAAAATAGGTCTACTTTCTTGTGTAGATGTTGCAAATACAGTTTCTTGAATGAGCTGATTTAATGTGCCTGCAGATAAAATTAATTGTTCTCGATCTTGGATTAATGGAAGCTGTGGATAATGATCAGCATCAAAACTATGAATTAAAAATTCTGCTTTACCTGAAGAAATTTTAATTTGTTGATTATCTAAAAGTTCAAAATAAAAATGTTCTTCTGGTAATTTTTTAATAATGTCATTAAAGACTTTAGCAGGGACTACAGTCATTCCTTGTTCTTCTATTGTTAATTGAAATTTATCATTACTATAAGGTAAGTATTTTTCAATAGATATTTCTGCATTACTTCCTGTTAATGTCATTCCTTGTTGATTTAGATGAATTTTTAAACCACTTAAAATAGGCATTGTTGTTTTTGTAGAAATAGCTCTTTGAACAATAGTTAATTCACTTAAAAATGCTAAACGATTCATTGAAAATTTCATGATTGATCTCCTTTTATATATTTATATTATTATATATATAGTTAGTAATAATAGTAGTAAGGAATAGGTAAAAGTTGTGGAAAACTCGAGTAAAGCCTATCATATCAACGTTTTTACCTTGTGGAAATTGTGGAAAACTCATAAAAAATGGTGGAAAACTATGGTGGAAACTGTGGAAAAATAGATGATTTATCCACATACCGATGTGGATTACTAAAATTTAAGTTCATGTTTTAATTCCTCAATTTGTTGTCTTACAGTGGCATCTTCTAAATAAAGTTTTTGAATTTTTTCATGAGCATGCATCACTGTTGAATGATCTTTTCCACCTAATGCCTTACCAATTTTTTGAAAAGATAATCCTGTCAACTCTCTTGATAAATACATAGTTACTTGCCTAGGATAAACAATTGTTTTTGTTCTTTTTTTACTTAAAATATCTTCTTGGGAAATATTAAAATAATGACAGACTACTTCTTGAATATGTTGAATAGAATGATTTGTCGTGTTAGAAGGGATGTGTTGTTGTTTCATAGATTGCAATGCATCAGCTGCAAGACTTGTTGAGATATCACTATTATTGATGGTGGCAAAAGCTTGTATTCTAACTAATGCTCCTTCTAGCTCTCGGATATTTGAATCAATTTGTCCTGCAATATAACTTAAGGTATCTTCAGAAAGTTCTAAACCTTCATAAGTTGCTTTTTTTCTTAAGATTTTAATACGTGTTTCTAAATCAGGGGGGGTAATATCTGCTGATAATCCTCCTGCAAAACGAGAAACGAGTCGATCTTGTAATTTAGGAATTTCTTTAGGTAATCTATCACTAGTAAGGACAATCTGTTTTCCTTGATTATAGAGTTCATTAAAGGTGTGGAAAAACTCTTCTTGTGTGCCTTCTTTATTGGCAAAAAATTGAATGTCATCAACAAGCAGCAAATCAACATTTCGATATTCTTCTTTAAAGTGAGAGGCTTGATTAGATTGCAAAGATTGAATAAAGTCATTTGTAAACGTTTCACTGCTGACATATTTCACTTTTGCTTGTGGATTATTTTCGAGTACATAATGACCAATTGCATGCATTAGATGCGTTTTACCTAACCCTACACCACCATAGAAAAACAGTGGATTATAAATAGATCCAGGGTTTTCTGCAACAACTAATGCGGCTGCATGAGCCATTTTATTACCTTCACCAATGACAAATGTATCAAAAGTATATTTAGGATTCAGTAGCACTTTTTGTTTTGGTGGAGGTGAAGGGGTTTTCTCTTGTACCGTGGAAGGAGGTTCAGTACTTTTGACAATAAAGTGTGGACTAATCTCTGAACCGGTGAATTGAAAACCTAATTCCACAATTTTTGAAGCTAAATTTTTTTCCCAATAATCTTTATGTAATGTTGAAGGGACTTCAATAGTTAGTACATTATTTTTAAACTCTAGAGGAATGGCCTGTTCAATCCATGTATTAAAACTTACTGTAGTGAGTTGTTTTTGATAGACCTCTACGATTTTTTTCCACAATTGCTCAAGTGGTAACAAAAGATTCACCTCCTTTTATAAGTATGTATGTTAGAATGCTATTTTATTTTAACATAAAATAATCACAGCGTTACGAAGTTTTCCATAATTTAGTGGAAAACTATAAAAAATATCCCCAATTGTGAACCATTGTGGAAACAGTTTTCCACCGCCTTGTGGATAAGTTAAAAATAAAATGAGTTTTCCACCATTTTTCCACATTGAAAAAACAGCGTGAAATCAACATTTATAAGACTTATCCACAAGGCGGTGGATACTGTTTTTCCACGATTGGGGAATAGGTGAAAATGGTGGAAAACGTAGTGGAAAACTTAAAATATTAGGGGAAATCACAGTGAGTTATTCACTATGTTTTCCACTAATCCACTATTTTTTTTAAGTTTTGCTCATATGAACGATACTTTATGCACAGAAAAATTCAGTAAATAGGTAATCATTGCAGATATAGGTTAGAAATTGCGTTTTCATAGACATATTGTTAAAATATAGAGAAAAATGAGGGGGAATTGGGCATGATCACAAATTTAAGGGATATTGGTGGATATCGTAGTGCTTATGGAAAACAGGTCGTATGTGGAAAACTTTATCGTAGTGGAGAATTATATAAAATGAGTCCAGCAGATCAAGAAGAGTTTTCTGCGTTAAAGATAAAAACGATTGTCGATTTTAGAAGTCAAGAAGAAGTACAAACGCGTCCTGATGATCAGCTCTGTGGAGTAACTTATGCAACGATTGATATTTTAGCGGATGCGGTTGATCAAAATGGAAGTTTAGAAGCAATGATGCAAAGTAAAGAAACAGCTCATGAAGCGATGATTGATATTTATCATCATTTAGTTACCTGTCCTTCGGCGCAAAAAGGATATCACGAGTTTTTATCTTTATTATTACAAAAATCAAATACACCGCTGTTATTTCATTGTTTTGCAGGAAAAGATCGGACAGGTTATGCAGCAGCACTTATTTTACGTATTTTAGGAGTATCTGATGCAGATATCTTTAAGGATTATTTAAAGACGAATGAGCAGCGCAAGCAGGCAAATGAATTGATTATTCAAAATTTACAAGCGACAAAACAATTATCAGAAACACAAATAGCACAATTACGTCCAATGTTAGAGGTCACTTCATCTTATTTAGAAGCGGCTTTTACTAAAATTGATGATATTTATGGAGATTTTAATACATATTTAGAACAAGGATTACAGTTTTCTAAAGCAGATCAAGAACAATTAAGAAAATTGTATTTAGTGTAGTTGCATCATAAAAAAGATCACACAAAAAAGAAGCTCTTGGCGTGCTTCTTTTTTTATGTCATCATAAAGTGGAGTCTAAAATTTTATAAAGACCGTTAAGGCAGTTTTTAAGAGAGGATTTATTAGCATGAAAAGATCACTTCAAAGATTATCTCTTTATTGTTGTTTATTATTGTTTATAGTTATGGGATGTTCTAAACCTAAAGATCAGAATACTTCTGATACCTCTTCAGTATGTGCAGAAGAAGTTACAGAACGGATTGGGGTTCCTATTTGGGTGAGTCTTTCTGATACTGAATTTGAGGCATTAACATTACTTACAGAACAATTTATGGAAACTTCGCCTAATATTGTTATTGAATTAGAAAATTATTCAGAAGAAGAACTAGATCAAAAACTACATGCTAGTTTTGCAGATGTGAAGCAGCTTCCTGCAGTTGTTCAAGCGATGCCTTATTGGATGGTTCCTGCAGCAGCTGATGATTTACTGATTTCTTGGGATAGACTGTGTTTAACGCAAGAAACTTATGATATGATAGATGATTTTCCACAACAATTACATCAGTCGCACTTTTCTAATCACTATGCTTTTCCTTTTTTATTAAGATTTAATGTACTCTGGTATCAAACACAATATATAAATACGCATCAAATAGATAAAATCCAATCTACACAAGATATATTATCATTGTTAACAGAGATAAAAACAGATACGCCAAGATTTTTAGGCATTGATCATTTTTCTGATTATTATTGGGATCAAGTGCTAAATGAGCATTCAGTACAGCTAGAGACCTTTGATGCACAGTCTAAAGAAAGTCAACAAGTCATTCAAGAATACTTAACAGGAGTTCAAGAGCAGTTAATTTCTCCAGCTTATGGAGAAGAGTTAGTGCAACAGATGAACGCAGAGATGATTCCTATATTATGGGCTTCTTCTGATTACTTTAAACGTCATCCAGATCTTCAAGAAGAAGGGTGGCAATACCGTCTTCTACCTCTTTCTAAAGTTAGAGATCAAAGTTTTTATTGGTACGTATTTAGCCTAAATACACCGCAAGTTCAAAAAGGGGTATCGGAATGGATGAATTATCTTTACAGTAGCCAAGATGCTGAGCTTTGGAAAGATATTTTAATGCCTGATCAGTGGGAGCAAAGTTTTAAGACCACCCAGTTATATATGCCAAAATTAACAGAGACCCTTCCAATCATTATGGAAACAACCCAGCAGATGCACCATCAATGGCGTTATAAAAAAAATATAGATAAAGCACAGGAGCTAGAAAAATTTTCTGAGGCACTGCGTTCTATTTTAGATTAAAAAAATATCGAGAACAGAAAGTATTTAATCTGTTCTCGATATTTTTTGTTGAAGCAGTAATGTAGCTTGTTTTAGTTCTTGAAGGACACGGGGATCTGGTTCTTGCTCTTGTATTTTGGTTAGTACGTTATACCAATACTTAGGATCTTTTTGTCCAAGCATACTCACAGACCAAACCGCTGTTGCTCGAATAACAGGTCTTAAGTCATATAAAAGTGTTGCGATCGTAGGTAGTGCTTCTCTAGCATTTACATTTGTTAAGGCAATTATGGCATTACGTTGTAATGTCCGCTTACCTCGCCAACTACCAGCTGAAGATCCAAATTGTTCTTGAAATGCTTTATTGCTTAATGTAAGTAGAGGCAGTAATTCAGGATGGGCGGTATCTTTTTCAGGAAAAGTATCTTTACATGTAGGGGGGTCAATATGTTTGTTAAATGGACAGCTCCACTGACAAATATCACAGCCATAAAGTTGTTTTCCTAACTTTTTACGAAGTTCTATAGGAATCATCTCTTTATTTTGTGTTTGATAAGAAATACATCTTTTAGCATTCATTCTACCATTTCCTATAAGTGCTTGTGTTGGACAAGCATCAAGGCATCTTGTACATGAACCACAAGCAAATATTCCAGGTGGATCAGGTTCTAATGGAAGAGAAGTAATCATGCCTCCTAAATAAACAAAAGATCCCCATTGAGGTGTGATCAGTAAGCCGTTTTTTCCGATAAATCCTAATCCAGCACGCTCTGCTGCAGCAACTTCTGGAAGCTGACCGGTATCTACTTGAATAAGTGTCTTTAATGGCTCTGATAATTTTTTTACTTCATCTTGTTGTTTTAGCCATTCCCTTAATTGTAGTAGTTTATTATTTAAAATGTGATGATAGTCTTTTCCCCAAGCGGATCTAGCAAATACACCACGTCGCTGCTTTGAATCTAAAGGGTAAGGAGTATCTTTAGGATAAGCAATTCCAATCATAATAATACTTTTTGCTTCAGGCATATATCTTTTACAATCTACTCTATCTTCAATATCAGGCCATTCAAATCCTGATAGATACTGTTGTTTTTGTTGTAATTGTAAGCTTTTTTGAATGTCTGAAAAAGGCTCAGCAGAAGTAATGCCTAAAGTATTGATTCCTAGTTTGGGAGCGATTGTTTTCAGTTTTCTTTTTAGCTGTTTCATTGTAAAGTGACTCCTTAATGATTTGATTTTATGAAACTGAGTTTTTCATGAAAAATATGAAAAAAAAAAGAGATGAATTGTATTAAAATCTTAAAAACAATACGTAAGACAAAAAAAGACCTGTTTTATGATTTATGTCTCAAATTGAATGAATCGCTGAATTTATAAAAAATAAGCGAAGTGTATTTGTTTTCCTTAACAATAAAGAGTATAATAGAAACGGAAATATGTCTAGATTTTAGGAGGGGGCGTTTATGGAATATTTTGTAGAAGGGCCTTATATTACGTTAGGACAATTATTAAAAGAATTAAGTGTAATATCTAGTGGTGGCATGGCAAAATATTATCTTGAAGAAGAGAATGTCTATGTTGATGGTTTGCGAGAACAAAGACGGGGAAGAAAACTCTATGATGGTATGGTGATTATGATTCCAGAAATTGGTGAAGTCATGATGAAAACAGCTGAACAAGCGTAAGAGGTATATGATGTATCTTGAAAGATTATCATTAAAACATTATAGAAATTATGAATCATTAATGGTGGACTTTGAATCTGGAATTAATATATTGATGGGAGAAAATGCTCAAGGTAAGACGAATTTATTAGAAAGTATTTATATGCTTTCGGTTGCTAGATCTCATAGAGCTGCACAAGAAAAAGAATGCATTGCATTTGGTGCTAAAGAAGCATGTATTCATGCTCAAGTATGCTCCAGTTCAAGGGCATTTAATGTAGCATGTCAGTTAACAGTACAAGGTAAAAAATTTTCAATTAATGGTTTAGAACAAGAAAAAATTAGTGATTATTTAGGGGTATTACCTAGTGTTTTATTTACTCCAGAAGATGTACTTCTTGTTAAAGGAGCTCCTCAATTACGCCGTAGATTTTTAAATATCGCATTAGGGCAAATGTATCCTAAATATATTCACACCTTAAAAGCCTATCAACATCTATTAAAGCAAAGAAATGCTTATTTAAAAGAAGCTTATCGCCAAAAAACATTTGATGATCTTTATTTTTCTGTGCTCTCAGAACAATTTAGCGCATTAGCAGGTGAGCTTATTTGGTATCATTTAGCGTTTGTTTCACAGATTCAAGAAAAATTATATCGTATTCAAGATCATTTATCATTAACCCAAGATCATGTAACGATTGCTTATCAAACTTGCGTTGATCTATCTGAAGCTTGTCATGTTTTAGATTGTCAAGAGGCATTTTTACAACAATTAAAACAACAATATCAGCGAGAAAAAGATCAACAACGCTCTTTATTAGGTCCTCATCGAGATGACCTTCAATTTTTATTAAATGATCAACCATTACAATATTTTGGGTCTCAAGGACAACAACGTACGGTTGTTTTAGCACTTAAATTAGCAGAACGTGAAGTGATGCAAGCACATTTAAAAGATTATCCTATTTTACTGTTAGATGATGTATTCAGTGAATTAGATGAACATCGACAAGAACAGCTCGTTGATTATGTACTATCACAAGGACAGACATTTATTACGACAAATACAGGAACAAAACTTCCTAAGCAATTAGATCAGCAGTGTATATTTAGTGTTTCACGTGGAACAATAGAGAAGAAAGGGTGTAACCAGTTGTGAGTAAGCATCAAAAAGATCAAGAAGCACACATAAGTGCATCAACCTATGATGCCAGTCAAATTCAAGTTTTAGAAGGATTGGAAGCCGTTAGAAAACGACCAGGAATGTATATTGGATCAACCAGTTTAGAAGGCCTTCATCATTTAGTTTGGGAGATTGTAGATAATGCTATTGACGAAGCACTAGCAGGATTTTGTACAGAAATTTCCATTGTTTTAGATCCAGATGGCAGTGTTACTGTTAAAGATAATGGTCGAGGTATTCCTGTAGATATTCAAGAAAAAACGGGAAGACCTGCTGTTGAGACGGTCTTTACCGTTCTTCATGCCGGAGGAAAATTTGGAGGCGGTGGCTATAAAGTATCTGGTGGCCTTCACGGTGTAGGTTCTTCAGTTGTAAATGCTTTATCTCAATTTTTATCCGTAACCGTATATCGTGATGGCTATATTTATTATCAAGAATATACACAAGGTCATGTTGTTGATGATTTAAAGCAAATCGGAACGACAGATCAGCGAGGGACAGAAGTTAAATTTATTCCAGACCCACTTATTTTTCAAGAAACCACTACATTTGATCGCAATATATTATTAAAACGCGTTCAAGAGCTGGCTTTTTTAAATAAAGGCTTAACGATTAATTTATTAGATAATCGTGTAGATTCTCCTGTATTTGAGGAGTTTTGTTATGAAGGAGGGATTCAAAGCTACGTGCAGCATCTAAATCAAGCACGTGATGTTTTATTTGATCCTCCAATTTACTTAGAAGCAACACAAGAAAACATTACAGTAGAGCTAGCGCTTCAATATACATCAGGTTATCAATATACAATGTTAAGTTTTGCGAATAATATTCACACTTATGAAGGTGGAACCCATGAATCCGGGTTTAAAAGTGCATTAACACGAGTGATTAATGATTATGCACGGAAGAGTAAGTTGATGAAAGAAAATGAAGAGAATCTAACTGGAGAAGATGTTAGAGAAGGACTTACCGTCGTTCTTTCTGTAAAACATCATGATCCACAGTTTGAAGGACAAACAAAGACAAAGTTAGGAAATTCTGAAGTTAGATCGATTACTGATCGGATTGTTTCAGAACACCTTACACATTTTCTTTTAGAACATCCTAAAGAAGCAAAAACCATTGTTGAAAAAAGTTTATTAGCTGCTAAGGCTCGTCTTGCAGCAAAACGTGCGCGTGAAGTAACACGAAGAAAAGGAGCGTTAGAGATTAGTCATCTTCCAGGAAAACTGGCAGATTGCTCTAGCCGTAATCCTGAAGAGTGTGAGCTTTTTATTGTTGAGGGAGATTCTGCGGGAGGGTCTGCAAAACAAGGTCGAGACCGGAGAACACAAGCTATTTTACCGATCCGCGGGAAAATCTTAAATGTTGAAAAAGCAACGATGGATAAAATTTTAGCTAATGAAGAAATTAGAGCCTTATTTACCGCTATGGGTACAGGTTTTGGTACTAATTTTGATGTTGAAAAAGCAAGATATCACAAATTAGTGATTATGACTGATGCTGATGTTGATGGCGCTCATATTAGAACGTTACTGTTAACCTTGTTTTATCGCTATATGCGTCCACTTGTTGAAGCAGGTTTTGTCTATATTGCTCAGCCTCCCCTTTATGGCATTAAGCAAGGAAAAAATAAAGAGATGATTTATATTCCATCAGGATCTGGGGCAGATAAAAAATTGGCAGATACACTGGCCCAACTTCCACAAAATCCAAAACCAACGGTTCAACGGTATAAAGGACTAGGAGAGATGGATGAACATCAGCTTTGGGAGACAACGATGAACCCAGAACAACGAATTTTAGCTCAAGTAACGATTCAAGATGCAGAAGAAGCAGATCTCGTGTTTGAGATGTTAATGGGAGATCGTGTTGAACCGAGACGTGTCTTTATTGAAAAAAATGCGCATTATGCCAATTTAGATAAATAAAAAAAAGAGGGGAATGAACACCTTTGGAACAAGAACATCAAGAACAGATTGTAACTGTTGATTTATCTGATGAAATGCGAGAATCTTTTATTGATTATGCAATGAGTGTTATTGTATCTCGAGCGTTACCTGACGTTCGTGACGGATTAAAACCTGTACATCGACGCATTTTATACGGTATGAATGATTTAGGTGTAACACCAGATAAACCACATAAAAAATCCGCAAGAATTGTCGGAGATGTTATGGGGAAATATCATCCTCATGGCGATAGTGCAATTTATGAATCAATGGTGAGAATGGCCCAACCTTTTAGTTACCGTGCGATGCTTGTTGACGGTCATGGGAATTTTGGCTCAATTGATGGAGATGGTGCAGCAGCTATGCGTTATACTGAGGCACGTATGAGTAAGATTGCCTTAGAGATGCTTCGAGATATTCAAAAAAATACTGTTGATTTTGAAGAAAACTATGATGGATCAGAACAAGAACCTACGGTACTTCCAGCACGCTTTCCTAATTTATTAGTGAATGGGACAACAGGGATTGCGGTTGGTATGGCCACAAATATTCCACCTCATAATTTAAAAGAAGTCATTGATGCAGTTATACTACTGATTCAAAATCCAGAAGTCTCTTTAGCAGAACTGATGGAAGTGTTACCAGGGCCAGATTTTCCAACAGGTGGACTTGTCTTAGGAAGATCTGGAATTAGGCGTGCTTATGAGACAGGACGAGGTAGCATTACGGTGCGAGCTAAAGTAGATATTGAACATCGCGCGCATGGAAAGGAACGCATTATTGTTACTGAGTTACCTTATATGGTTAATAAAGCAAGATTAATTGAACGTATTTCTGAGTTGCACCGAGAAAAACGGATTGAAGGAATTACAGACTTAAGAGATGAATCTTCTCGTGAAGGTTTACGTATTGTGATTGATGTGAGAAAAGATATAAGTGCTCAAGTCCTATTAAATAATTTATATAAAATGACAGCACTACAAACCTCATTTGGTTTTAATATGTTAGCTATTGTTGATGGGGTTCCTAAAGTTTTAGGACTTAAAGAAATTTTAGTTCATTATTTAAATCATCAAGAAGAGGTTGTTAGACGTCGCACAGAATTTGATCGAAAAAAAGCTAAAGCGCGGGCTCATTTATTAGAAGGTCTTAGAATTGCATTAGATCATATTGATCGTATTATTGAAATTATTCGTGGATCCAATGCTGATGAAGAAGCCAAGCAGTTAATGATGACAGAATTTGACTTATCAGAACGTCAAACACAAGCTATTTTAGATATGCGTTTAAAACGGCTAACAGGACTTGAACGAGGTAAGATTGAACAAGAATATTTAGACTTAGTAGCTTTTATTGAAGAGATGACAGAACTTTTAAATGATCCATTAAAAATAAAAGCGGTTATTCAAGCTGAATTAGAAGAAATTAAACAAAAATTCGGGGATGAGCGTCGAACAGAGCTGCTTGTAGGTGAAGTGTTAAGTATTGAAGATGAGGATTTGATTGAACAAGAAGACATCTTAATTACAATGACTCGTCAAGGGTATATTAAACGGATTCCTGAAGGAGAGTTTCGCACGCAAAATAGAGGAGGACGCGGTGTTCAAGGTATGAGCACAAAAGATGATGATTTTATTGAACACTTAATTGCGTGTTCAACGCATGATACGTTACTCTTTTTTACGAATCAAGGAAAAGTATATAAAGCTAAAGGTTATGAAATACCAGAATATAGTAGAACTGCTAAAGGAATTCCTGTCATTAATGTCTTGTCTTTAGCACCCGAAGAGCAAGTGGAATCTGTGATTAGTGTTACAGGAAAAGAAAAAGAAGTAGAATCCTATTTATTTTTCATTACAAAATATGGTCAAGTAAAACGTACCGCTGTTACAGAATTTTTAAATATTAGAACAAATGGCTTGCGTGCGATCACTTTAAAAGATCAAGATGAGCTCATTGAAGTCCTTATTACTGATGGAGACTCAACAGTTATTATTGGAACACATCATGGATATTCTGTGACGTTTTCTGAACAAGAAGTACGGAATATGGGAAGAACAGCGGCAGGAGTGATTGGGATTCGCTTAAGGGATCAAGATTATGTCATCGGTGCTTCTGTGCTTAAAGAAGATCATCATGTGCTTGTGATTACAGAACTTGGTTATGGAAAAAGAACCTCAGCTGAAGAGTATGCAGCTAAAGGTCGTGGAGGTAAAGGAATTAAAACGGCTCATATTACCGATAAAAATGGCCGTTTAGTAGGACTGACTACAGTATTAGGTGAAGAAGATGTTGTTTTAATGACAGATCAAGGTGTTCTTATTCGTTTTCCACTAGCACATGTGCCATGTATTGGGCGCTCAACACAAGGTGTTAAATTAATGCGTCTTGAAGAAGGGGCACGAGTTGCCGCTATGACTACAGTAATTTCTGAAGAAGAAGATGAGGAAGATGAATAAAAGAGGTTGCATTTTAAAAAAAAATGACGTATTATAATTAGATGTGAATAGTCAGAACTCATGACATTCCTTGTTCTATCCTAAGAGATAGAACCTAATGACCATAAGGAGGTGACAGTCAATGAATCAAGCAACACAATATGAAATTCTTTACATTATTCGTCCGAATATTGATGAAGAAACTAAAGCAGCATTAGTGAAACGTTTTGATGCGATTTTGACTGATAACGGAGCGGAAGTTTTAGAATCTAAAGATTGGGAGAAACGTCGTTTTGCCTATGAGATTAAAGATTTTCGTGAAGGAATCTATCATATTATCAAAGTTCGTGCTCATGATGCCGTAGCAATTAACGAATTTGATCGTTTAGCAAAAATTAATGATGATATTTTAAGACATATGATCGTTAAAGAAGAAGTTTAATTGTTTCACGTGGAACAGTGAGAAGGGGAGAAGCGTATGATTAATAATGTTGTTTTAGTAGGTCGACTCACTAAAGATCCTGATTTACGTTATACGCAAAATGGTACTGCTGTAGCTTCGTTTACACTAGCTGTTAATCGTTCATTTACAAATCAACAAGGTGAGCGAGAGGCAGATTTTATTTCATGTGTGATTTGGCGAAAATCAGCAGAAGCTTTAGCGACATACGCAAAAAAAGGAACATTAATTGGTGTTACAGGTCGGATTCAGACGCGTTCGTATGAGAATCAACAAGGCCAACGTGTTTATGTAACGGAAGTGGTTTGTGATAATTTTCAGTTGTTAGAATCTAAACGCGCAACTGAAGAACGTCAACAGCAAAGTTACTCAGGAATGGCAAGAGAGCAAGAAACTCCGGCTTTTAGCTACTCTGGCAATTCATATTCACAGCCTTCTGTTAATAAAAGCAGTGGGATGCCACCTTCATTTGGTGCAGATAATACTTTACCGCCATCTGGAAGTCAAGAGGATCGGTCTCATTTTGAGCCACGTCTAGATGCATCTCAGTTTGATACACATATGAATTCTATGACTTCAAATCAACAACAAGACACATCTCCTCCGATTCCTGATTTTAGTCGTGACAGTACTCCACATATTTCTGGAGGTCCTGTAGATATTTCAGATGATGATTTACCATTTTAGTGATAAGGAGGGAATAGACTAATGGCACAACATAGAAGAGGCGGCAGAAAACGTCGTAAAGTATGTTACTTTGATGCAAATCATATTGATCATATTGATTACAAAGATGTTGAATTGCTTAAAAAGTTCATTTCAGAACGCGGGAAAATTTTACCACGTCGTGTAACAGGAACTTGTGCAAAACATCAACGTAAATTAACAGTTGCAATTAAACGTGCACGAATTATGGGATTACTTCCATTCGTAGCTGAAGATTAATGTAAAGATAGAGGTAGGGATGACCCTTCCTCTATTTTTATTTTTAATATGTTTCACGTGGAACATATAATTTATAGAATAATTCATGGTTTCTGATCAAAGTTATGGTAAAATAAAAGAAGTAAAGATTCTTTTTTTAGAAAGGTGGAATAACCCATGAAAGTTATTTTTATTCAAGATGTTAAAGGAAAAGGAAAAGCTGGAGAAGTAAAAGAGGTACCCACAGGATATGCACAAAACTTCTTATTAAAAAAAGGATTAGCAAAAGAAGCCACTCCTGCTAACTTACAAGCTTTAGCAGGAAAACAGCGTGCTGCAGAAAAACATGAAGCAGAATTAAAAGAAGAGGCTGCATGTTTAAAAAAACAAATGGAACAAGAAGGTTTTGAAGTTAAAGTAACAACAAAAGCAGGAACCGATGGCCGTGTTTTTGGTTCTGTAACTTCAAAACAAATTGCAGAAGCATTAAAAGAACAACATCAAATTGACTTAGATAAACGTAAAATTCATTTAGAACATCCTATTAAAAGTTTAGGTTATGTGAAAGTGCCTGTGAAATTGCATAAAGATATTACAGCGACACTTTCAGTACATATTACCGAGTGTTAAAAAACAATAGGTAATGGGTTAAAAGAAAAGAGAGATCTAACATGGACACACCAGAATATCAGGTATTACCACCGCAAAACATCGAAGCAGAGCGTGCATTATTAGGTTCTATTTTATTAGACCCTGTTTTGATGGATCAGTTACAAGATGTATTAGAGCCTTGTGTTTTTTACAGACGTGCTCATCAACTGATTTATCAAGCAATGCAAGATCTTCATCAAAGACAAGAACCGATTGATTTAATTACGTTAAGTGATGCTTTAAATAAAGCTCAAGTGTTTGAAGATGTCGGTGGTGCCGATTATTTATCTGAGCTTGTGATTACTACACAGCCAGGAATTAATATTGAGCATTATGTCCAGCTTATTTCAGATAAAGCATTATTAAGAACGTTTATTGAATTAAATCAAGACTGGATAAAAAAAGGATATGATCAGTCTATTGAAGTAGAAGAGCTGTTAGAACGAGCAGAATATGAATTAAAACATTTATCTGAATCGAATAAGCAAGATGCCTTTGTACCTATTACAGATATTGTAGAGCAATCTATTGATCATATTCAGCTCCTTGCAACTCAAGATACAGATGTGACTGGCCTTTCTACTGGATTTTATGATTTAGATAAAATGACAACAGGGCTTCATCCGGAAGAACTTGTCATTATTGCGGCGCGACCTTCTGTAGGGAAAACAGCATTTGCGCTTAATTTAGCTCAAAATGTTGCTAAAAATACAGAGCAAGCGGTTGCTATTTTTAGTTTAGAGATGAGTGCAGATTCTTTAGTACAAAGAATGTTATGCTCAGAAGGTAGCATTCCAGCGTATCATTTAAGAACAGGAAAGTTATCAGAGACAGAGTGGGAACAGTTATATGTTGCTGCTAATGATCTTTCCCAACGAGCTATTTATATTGATGATACACCGGGGATTAAGATTACAGAATTGCGTGCAAGGTGTAAACGTCTTGCAAAAACGACGGATCATTTAAGTTTAATTGTGATTGATTACCTTCAATTAATTGAAGGTACGGGTCGAGAAAATAGACAACAAGAAGTTTCAGAAATATCTAGACAGTTAAAAAAATTAGCCAAAGAACTTAAAGTTCCTGTCATTGCATTATCTCAGTTATCTAGAAGTGTAGAACAACGTCAAGATAAACGACCGATTCTTAGTGATATTCGAGAATCAGGTTCGATTGAGCAAGATGCTGATATTGTTGCTTTTTTATACCGAGATGATTATTATGATCGAGATGATCCTGAAGAAGAACAGTTAACGAATCAAAATATTGTAGAAGTGATTATTGAAAAAAATAGAAGTGGCTCTAGAGGCACAGTAGAATTATTATTCTTTAAAGAGTATAATAAGTTTCAGTCGGTATCATTACGATCTGAAGAGCTATCATAGTCGAATTAATATAGATGGGGTGTAGATAAAATGACATCAGTAGTTGTAGTTGGAACCCAGTGGGGAGACGAAGGAAAAGGAAAAATTACAGATTTTTTAAGTGAAAATGCAGAAGTAATTGCCCGCTATCAAGGTGGAGATAACGCAGGACATACGATTAAGTTTGATGGAGTAACGTATAAACTTCATTTAATTCCTTCAGGTATTTTTTATCCTGAAAAGATGAGTGTGATTGGTAATGGAGTTGTTGTGAATCCTAAATCTTTAGTTAAAGAACTAGCTTATCTTCATGAGCGTGGGATTGATACACATAATTTACGAATTTCTGATCGTGCGCATGTGATTTTACCCTATCATATTTTATTAGATCAACTTCAAGAAGAATCTAAAGGTGATCAAAAGATTGGAACTACCATTAAAGGGATTGGTCCAGCGTATATGGATAAAGCAGCACGTGTTGGTATTAGAATTGCAGATCTTTTAGATCGTGAAATTTTTGAAGAACGTTTACGTATTAACTTAGCTGAAAAAAATAAATTATTTGAAAAAGTATATGGCCATACTCCGTTATCTTTTGATGAAATTTTTGAAACGTATTATCAATACGGACAAGAAATTAAAACCTATGTGACAGATACTTCTGTTATTTTAAATGATGCATTAGATCAAGGAAAACGCGTATTATTTGAAGGGGCACAAGGAGTGATGTTAGATATCGATCAAGGAACATATCCTTTTGTAACATCATCTAATCCTGTTGCTGGAGGAGTTACGATTGGTAGTGGTGTAGGTCCTTCTAAAATTGATAAAGTTGTTGGTGTATGTAAAGCCTATACTTCTCGTGTAGGAGATGGACCGTTTCCAACAGAATTATTTGATGAAGTTGGCGATCGTATTCGAGAAATCGGAAAAGAATATGGCACAACAACAGGTCGACCAAGAAGAGTCGGATGGTTTGATTCTGTTGTGATGCGTCATGCAAAACGTGTTTCAGGGATTACAAACTTATCATTAAATTCATTAGATGTATTAAGTGGTCTTGAAACAGTAAAAATTTGTGTTGCTTATGAGCGTAATGGTGAAGAAATTTATCATTATCCTGCAAGCCTTAAAGAGCTTTCAGAATGTACTCCTATTTATGAAACACTGCCAGGATGGCAAGAAGATATTACACAGTGTCGTACATTAGAAGAGCTTCCAGAAGCGGCAAGAAACTATATTCACCGAGTTTCTGAGCTTGTGGGTGTTCGTATCTCTACATTTTCTGTAGGGCCTGATCGTATGCAAACGAACGTGTTAGAAAGTGTTTGGGCATAAGAGAATGCATGTGCTGTAAGTAACGAAAAGGTTACTTACAGTTTTTTTATTTAGAGTTCGATAGAACGCTTTACTTAGAAATCCACTATGGCTTCAGCTTAGTTAGTGGTCGTTTAAAAGATAAAGCAGTCAAGAAAGATAGTATGGAGGATATAATTTTGATCACAATTACAGATTTAAGTGTGCAATTTTCTGATCGCATTTTATTTGAAGATGTAAATTTACAGTTTACCCCAGGAAATTGTTATGGCATTATTGGTGCTAATGGAGCAGGAAAATCCACTTTTTTAAAAGTTCTTTCTGAAGAAATAGAACCAACTCAAGGGCATGTGCATTATGATAAAGGTGTTCGTATTGCAACTTTAAAACAAAATCATTTTGATTATGATGATTATACGGTATTAGAGACCGTACTTATGGGCTATCCCCTACTATATCAAACGATGAAAGATAGGGAAGCGATTTATGAAAAATCAGAGTTTACAGAAGAAGATGGACTGCGTGCTGCAGAGCTTGAAGCAACCTTTGCGGAATTAAATGGATGGGAAGCTGAAGTTGAAGCGGCCATGTTACTGCAAGGATTAAATATTGATGAGGCGCTTCATCATACATTAATGTCTCAGTTAGCGTCTAAAGATAAAATAAAAGTACTTCTGGCACAATCTTTATTCGGTAAACCCGATGTATTATTACTTGATGAGCCGACCAACGGTTTAGATGTTGCCGCTAAAGCATGGCTAGAAGAATTTTTAATTAATTTTGAAAATACGGTACTAGTTGTATCTCATGATCGTCATTTTTTAAATCGCGTGTGTACACATATTGTTGATGTAGATTTTCAGCGTATTCAAATTCATGTTGGAAATTATGATTTTTGGCGTGTATCTAGTGAGTTAGCGGCACAATTACAAGCTGATCAGCGGACAAAGCAAGAAGAAAAAAGAAAAGAACTACAAGACTTTATTGCTCGATTTCAAGCGAATGCTTCTAAATCGAAACAAGCTACTTCTCGTAAAAAAATGTTAGAAAAATTAACGATTGAAGAGATAAAACCGTCTTCTCGGAAGTATCCATTTATTCGTTTTACACCAGAACGAGAGATCGGCAATGATTTACTGCAAGTAGATCAGTTAAGCGCCCATATTGATGGGAGGTGTTTATTTTCTGATATTTCTTTTACACTCAACAAAGAGGATAAAGTTGCTTTTTTTGCTCAAGATGAGCGGACGATTTCTTTATTTTTTGATATACTCTGTGGAGATCAGTTACCTGATTCAGGAACTATTCAGTGGGGCACGACGACGTCTCGTTCAAGACTTCCTAGAGATTTTTCTAAAGCTTTTCAAGATCCAGATCAAAGTATTTTAAATTGGTTACAGCAGTTTGTGACGAAAAAAGAAGAAGAAGATGTAACCTTTTTAAGAGGATTTTTAGGAAGAATGTTATTTTCTGGAGATGATGTGCATAAACCCATTCGTGTACTTTCAGGAGGAGAAAAAGTGCGTTGTCTGCTTGCGAAAATGATGCTATCTAAAGCTAATGTATTATTAATGGATGATCCAACCAATCATCTAGATTTAGAATCTATTACGGCGCTTAATGAAGGTATGGAGCAATTTCCAGGCAGTATTTTATTTTACTCTCATGACCAAGAGTTACTACAAACAGTAGCGAATCGTATTATTGTATTAACACCCAATGGAGTAATTGATCGTTTAGATACAACTTATGATGCGTTTATTCAAGATGAGGCATTACAAAAACAGATCATAACGCAATATAAATCAATATAAATAGAAAACAAAAAGAGAGGTTGACAAATCCTCTCTTTTGTTTGTATAATAATTGAGTGTGTCAATCCATTTAAGGATCAGTATAGGAGGTGGATAAAATGAAAAGAACGTATCAACCCAATAAACGTAAACACCAAAAAGTACATGGATTTCGTAAACGTATGAGTACAAAAAATGGACGTCGTGTTTTAGCAAGTCGTCGTCGTAAAGGTAGAAAAGTACTTTCTGCATAATATAAAAAGGATTATAAAATGATGCTCTTTTTGGATACCTGGCAAAAAACTTCCAGATGATTCTTTATTTGTAGGACAAATAAGGAGCCATTTGGAAGTTTTTTGCTTGTTTTCAATAGAAAAGATGTAAGGTATGAGGGAGAACACAGAATGAAAAAAAAATATCGGATTAAAAAAGATAAAGAATTTCAATCTGTCATTCACAATAAGCAGTCTTATGCGAATAAGCATTTAATTTTATATGTGTTAAAAAAAAATAATCAAGATCTAACACGAGTAGGGCTTTCTGTTGGTAAAAAAATTGGTAATGCGGTGAGGCGTAATTATGTGAAACGACAACTTAGAGAAGGACTTAGGGAAGTTTATCCTAATATTGCTTCAGGTTATGATTTAATATTTATTGCACGTCCAGCAATGAATCAGTTAACAACAAAAGAGGTCCAACAAAATATTATTCATATATTAAATTTAGCAGAGTTATGGAACAAGGAGGAAGTTTCATGAAACAAAAAAAACGCTATTGGTCGTGGCTACTACTCAGCTTTGGATTGTTGCTGATTTTAAGTGGTTGCAGTCAAGGTGAAGTGAGTGCACAAAGCACAGGATTATGGGATCGATATATTGTTTACTCTTTTGCGGTTGCCATTAAAGCATTATCATTTGGTAATGAAGGTATCGGTATTATTTTATTTACGATTATTGTCCGTATTTTACTGTTTCCACTCATGCATTATCAAATGAAAAGTATGCGTGGTATGCAGGAATTGCAACCAGAAATTAAAAAACTGCAAGAGCAGTATCCAGGAAAAGATCCTGAGTCAAGACGAAAATTAAATGAAGCACAACAAAGACTTTATTCTGAACATAATGTGAATCCTTTAGCGGGATGTTTACCGCTTGTCGTTCAAATTCCAATTATGATGGCTTTATGGCAAGCAATTTCTCGTGTTCCTTCACTGACAGATGGTACCTTTTTATGGTTAGAATTAGGTAAAAAGGATCCTTACTATATTTTACCCATTTTAGCAGCTCTTTTTACTTATGCAAGTACAAAGTTATCAAGTATGAGCCAAGTAGAAAGTAATCCAACTATGAAAGTAATGAATTGGATTATGCCTTTATTTATTTTGATTATGGGGATTAATTTAGCAAGTGGATTATCTTTATACTGGGTTGTTTCTAATGCCTTTCAAGTGGTTCAAACATTAATTATTAATAATCCTTATAAGATTCGTGAAGAGCGTGCATTAAAAGAACAAAAACAAAAAGAGTTAGAACGTGCGCTTAAAAAAGCAAAATCAGGTAAGAAAAAGCATTAACGAGTAATTAAGACGATATTTCCTTTAGGAAATGTCGTTTTCTTATTATCAATACTAAGTGAGGTTAATTATGAAAAAAGAACAGTGGTTAAATCATGTAAAACATCAATTGATTGTCTCTTGTCAAGCTTTACCAGGAGAGCCTTTTTATGAAGAAGCATTTAGTTTAATGCCTTATTTTGCGAAGGCGGCTGCTGAAGGAGGGGCTTGTGCGTTAAGACTAAATTCAGTTCGTGATATTTCTGCAGTAAAAGAACAAGTGAACTTGCCTATTATTGGCTTGATTAAACAAGACTATCAAGGATTTGCACCGTTTATAACGCCAACAGTCACAGAAATAGAAGCATTAATGGATATTGGTGTCGATGTGATTGCATTTGATGCTACCAATCGGATTCATCCTAATCAGATGAACGGTTATAAGTGGGCAAAGTGGTTAAAACAACATTATCCGGATCAGTTATTTATGGCAGATATTGCGACTTTTGAAGAAGGATATTTAGCTTATGAGGCAGGAATTGATATGATTGGAACAACACTTTTTGGTTATACAGAAGATACATCGCATCATATAGATCCTAGTTATGATCTTGTAGCGCAGTTATCTAAAGCACAAATTCCTGTGATTGCAGAAGGTAGAATTCATCATCCTCAACAAGCTCAAAAGATGTTAGATTTAGGGGCGATAAGTGTTGTTGTTGGTGGGGCAATTACGCGGCCTAAAGAAATAACTCAACGTTTTGTCCAACAGATTTTATAAGATGGGCGTAAAACCCCTATGCCTTTAGGCTAGGGGATGTAAGCCCTAACGACCTTGTTCTTGAATATATTTTAGGATCATCTCTTTGCTTACATTTCCAATACTGTAAGAAAAATATCCATCACTCCAAAAGGTTCATTAAGGTTCGTTCTTTCCAAAAATGCTGAGAAAGATATTTGTTATGCTTTTAACGCATTCGATAATAGGTATAGATCTCGGTTTGAAAGATTTTGCTATTCTTTCCGATGGAACGGTCTACGCTAATCCTAAGTTTTTTCAAAAATTAGAAGAACAATTAGCAAAAGCACAACGGATTTTATCAAGACGTAAAAAAGGAGGTTCTAATTGGAACAAACAACGTATTAAAGTTGCTCGTATTCACGAAAAAATCACGAATGCTAGACGTGATTACTTGCATAAAATCTCTACCGAGATCATCAAAAACCACGATGTGAT